>CASGDY010000274.1 GCA_949300355.1 uncultured Brachyspira sp. | reverse complement strand
TGAAAGAATAAAAGCAGAAACAGAGGCTTTGGTTATAGAGCTTGGAAACAATCTTTTACCTGTAGCTGAAGAGAGCCTGCTTCCTTTTTTTAAGGATAGTTTAATACCGACAGCGGAGAAATTAATAACCACTATTGGAGCTTTGATAGGAGCTTTTAATAATCTGCCTGCTCCTATGCAGGCGGTAAGCGCTGGTGCGGTAGGATTATTGGCGGGCTTTGGTCCAGCATTAATAGGTATAGTAAACTTAAAGAAAGGGCTTGACGAAGCCAAAAGTACGGTATCTACTTTTGGAAAATCCGTAAGCCTTTTGAAAGGATATGCAGGTTCGATAAAAGCGTTAAGCGTAGCTTGGAAAGCATTAAATACAGTAATGATTGCAAGTCCTGTCGGTATTATTACAGCTTTAACCGTAGGACTTGGTGCTTTAGCAGTAAAAGTATATAAATTAAATCAGGAATATAAAGCATTAATAGAGACTTCAAATCAATTGGCTAACAGCACAAAAGAATACAGCACAAAAGAATTAAATGATAATGCTTTTAAAGATGTAGGTTTATTTGAAGAATATCAAAAATTAGCTAGTGCCAAAGAATTAGATGCAGCAGCTACTGAAAGATTAAGCCAAGTAACTGATAAACTTACTAGACTATATCCTAATTTAAAAACTGTAGTTTTAGACGGAATTACATATATAGATTCTGCTGCGATGAAGCTGGAAGACTATAGAACGGCAGAAGAAAGTATACAAATACAAACTATAGAAACAAAAATAAAAGAATTAGAAGAAAAGCGAAAGACATATAATGCTATTGTTGAAAGTAAAAGAAGTTCCTTATATGCGGTTGGTATGGATAAAAGTCAAGCTAATGATGAGATATTAAAAAGTTCTGATTATGAAAAATTATCAGAAGCAGAAAATACATTAAGAAAATTAGAAAAGCAAAGAAATGACTTAAATGGAATGAGGCAATTAAGACAGTCTCTAACTAGAGATGGAATAGATTTAGAGACTAAAGAAAAAGAAGCTAATGAAAAGAGCATTAATGCTATAAAAGGTAAATCTGATGCAGTAAAGACAAGCGGAAAAACTTATAAAGATTATTTAGCTTTACTAAAAAAAGCAGAGGCAGAGGAAAACCGCAGAGTCAGCAACCTTCGCAATATGGGAGCTGAAATAAGCGATGCTGAGGCTTTAGAAGCTAAAAAAGACAAAGTAGGTGCTATACTTACAGAAATGAGTACGGTACTAAACTTAAATGCTAATCAAATAAAATATTTAAGTGATAATTACAACTGATAGATTTTCAGAATTAGTAAAAGAAATAGAAAATAGTATATCCGCTTATGAAAGAGGTGCGGCAGTTGCTGAGGAGTTCGGTGATAAAGTAAGTGAAGCCGAACAGCAAGGACAGAAAAGCGAAATAGTAAGAAGCGGCATAGAGAGCATAACAAACGAATTAGAACTTACAACTGAACAAGTAGAAATATTAAAAGAGAAGTTTGGAGAGCTTTGGAAAACTCCAACTCAAAGCCTTGCAAGTTATTTTAGTGCTAATTGGCTTCAAATGCTTAATGACACAATCGGCTATACAAGTGATTTTTATTCTGCTGTGCAGGAAATGAAAATACAAGCTATAGAATATGAACAAGAGAAAAATGAGGAAAGAAAAGAAGCGGCATTAGAAGCGATAGAAGAAGAAAAGAAAGCAAGACTTGAAGCTATAGGAATAATGGAAAACTCTCAAAAGCAGAGTTTATTAAAAGAAATAAAGCAATTAAAAAATAGACAAAAAGTTGCTCTAGGACTTTATGAGCAGGAGAGAATAAAAGCTGAACTTGAAGAGAAACAAAAAGAACTAGCTAAAATACAAATAGAAGAAGAAGCCAAAGCCAAACAGATGGAAGTAGAGAAAAACTATAATAATGAGAAGATGAGGCTTGAATATAATTCTCAAATGGAAAGTTGGAAAATGTCTTTGGCTCAGGCAACGGCTTCTATAGCACATCCTTTCCCTGCTAATTTGGCTGCTTATGCTACTTTACTTGGCATTATAGCGGCAGGATCTGTTAACTTGGCAACATTATCCCAAGCTAAACCGCAAGAGCCTAAATACTTAGCAAAAGGCGGACTTGTTGAAAGAAGAAACGGAGGAATTAATGCTGTAATTGGAGAGGGAGCAAGCGATGAAGCGGTTATACCTCTTGAAGATAGAATACTTTCAAAAATAGGAAGTCAGATTTTTGAAGCTGCTAAAAATAATGATGGAATATATGAAGTAAATACACAGTCAGAAACTATATTCAATCAGCCTGTTTATTTGATGCTTGACGGAAAGATAGTTGCAAGCACAATGCTTAATTTAAGCAAACGTGGAGTCAAGGTAGTATCGCAAAGGGGAATATTATGAGATTACTGCATAATAATATTTTTAATAATATGTTTAATTATCAAACTCTTGAAGTTGGAAAGTTTGCAAGTGAAAGTGAAGGAAGTTTAACACTATCAGGAAACGGCATTATAAATGAAATAGCAGTATTTAATACTAATGCTCAAAAAATAAGATTAGAAATAACAAATATTAATAATGATTTGCTTACATATAATATTAATATTATAAATAAACAGGCTATTCATAATATAGCTGCTGCAGAGTTTATAAAAGTCAAAATAACTATCAAAGACAATGAAGACGGCAATATACTTGAATGCGGATATTTAATACTAGGCGAAGGAGTAGATTTTCCTCCGCACGATAAACAAAAAACGCATACTGTTAATTATACTCATAATCAATATTTTTCTTTAACAGGTCATTATTTTTATAGGAAACTGCCTTTTAAAAGCTATGATACTTGGAAAGTATCTTTTCCGTATCTGACTAATGATGACAGAGAAAAAATTATTAACTTTTTTGATATTAGTAATTTTGAACCTTTTGCACTTCAAGTTTGGATAGAAGAAACAATAAGTCCTGATGAGATTATAGAAAATGGTAATTCGGATATAGAAACAGCAAGATATAATATAAGTAAATACGGATTATCTAAATATG
>CASGDY010000273.1 GCA_949300355.1 uncultured Brachyspira sp. | reverse complement strand
CATTTAAATAAATACTATAATGAAGGACATGAAAGTCTAATAAAAGATATAGACGAAAATATACTTTCTAATATTCTATTAAAAGACAAGAAAACTAAAACACCTTTAAAAATAGTTCAGTATGTGTTTATGGAATATGCTGCATTAAAAGAACCTTCTATATTAAAAGACTGCAACAAAATAGCAGAGTTCTTTGATATTGATTCATTTAGAAATGCACTTGACTCTATATATACAAATTGGCTTAACAATAAAGCTGATACAAAATTAAAAAATATACTTATTCCATATTGTATTTTCCAGCCTGAAGATAAACTCTTAAAATTAAAAACTCAAATTGAAGAATGGTCATTGAATGCAAGAGGAGCATTAGCAGCACATGCAGTATATGCTATAGCATTAAATGCAAGCAAATTTGCATTAGTTTTAGTTGATACAATGTCTGTAAAAGTTAAAAATAATCAGGTTAAAAATGCTGCTAAAGATGCATTAAAAAAGACAGCCAAAGCATTAGAGATTTCAGAAGATGAGCTAATAGACAAAATAATTCCAGATTTGGACTTTGATAAAAAAGGAATGAGAGAACTTCATTATGGAGGAGAAGCCGACAGAGTATTTAAATTACAAATAAAAAATGATTTCACTATCGAAGCAACAGATTCAAATGAGAAAGTTTTAAAATCACTTCCTGCACCAAACAATAAAGATGATAAAGAAACTGCGGATGCATCTAAAAAAGAATTAACTTTGATAAAGAAAAATATAAAAATGATAACTTCTAATCAGATAACAAGATTAAATAAAGTATTATTAAACGGAAGAAAATGGTCTTATAAAACTTTTACTGAGCTTTTTGTTGACAACCCTATAATGAATATATTTGCTTTAAAACTTATATGGGGCGTTTATGATGAAAATAATAATTTGATAGAAAGTTTCAGATACATGGAAGACGGTTCTTTCAATACATTCGATGAAGAAGAATATATATTTGAAGACAGCCTCAAAAACAAAAAGAATATTACTTTAGTTCACCCTATAGAATTAGACGAAGAACAATTATCAAAATGGAAAACTCAATTAAGCGACTATGAAATATCACAGCCTATAAATCAGCTTGATTTATTATTTGAAGAAGTGAAAGAAGAACACATAAAAAACAGCAAAATCATTTCCTTTGAAGATCAGGAAATAACAGCAGGCGAAATAATGTCAATGGCAAATAAAATGTCATTTGAAAGAAGCAGAGATATTGAAGACGGCGGAAGCTATACTTATTATGAATTAAAAGACTCTATATTAAATATTGCATGCCGTATAGATTTTGAATATATGTGGTTTGGAATAGAGACTAGTGAAAAAGTAACATTTAAAAATATTGCTTTCCACAGACTAGATGAAAACGGAAACTGCAATGAAGAAGAATATGTAAATCCTTTAGAAATTAATAAAAGATTTACTTCATCAATATTTTTATAACCTGCATATATCTTTATTATAAAAATATATGCAGGTTCTATAATTTTTTTAATTAGTACTATTTTATTCAACATAAAAATAGTAGTTTTCTAGAAGACTTTATAAAATGCAGTCTTTCGTGAAGTGTATCTGAGCTTATTGAGCATGTAAGGTTCTTTGACGAAGTCCGCCTTGCTAGGCAGGTGTCGGCACACATAAAAAATATATAAAAACTATAAATAAGCATGCAGGAGACACCATAGAAGTTATAATAAAAGAACGGGAATAATGATTATTTAATCAATTTTTTAATAAACACTTAAATTGACAAATAAATATAGTCTGTTAAAATAGCTTAAAATAATACAAAAAAATAATTTAAATGGAACACTATAAATATGGCTGAAAACTATAAAGTAATTGCAAGAAAATACCGTCCTCAAACTTTTGAAGAAGTTATAGGGCAGGAACATATCACAAAGACAATATCAAAGAGTATAGCACAAAAGAAGATAGCCCATGCATATCTTTTTTCAGGTGCTCATGGTGTAGGTAAAACATCTCTTGCTAGAATTATAGCTAAAGCCTTAAACTGTGTTAATGGCCCTACTGATAAGCCTTGCGGAGTTTGTCCTTCTTGTACTCAAATAGAAAACGGTACTCCTCTTGATGTTATAGAAATTGAC
>CASGDY010000272.1 GCA_949300355.1 uncultured Brachyspira sp. | reverse complement strand
ATTGTTTATGATATTATTAGTGAGGGTATTAACTTTACCTAATATAAAAGATGGAATAGATTATTTATTAGTTCCTGATTGGGAAGTTTTGTCAGATCCAAAAGCTTGGGCTATGGCACTTGGTCAGGCATTATTTTCTCTGTCTTTAGCCGGAAGCGGAATGGTGGTGTACGGTTCATACTTGAAAGATGATATAAATATACCAAAGGCTGCAATTCAAACAGCTATTTTTAGTTCTTTGGGTGCTTTATTATGTGCTTTTGTAGTTATACCTGCTGTATTTGCATTTGGAATAAATCCTAATGCAGGGCCTCCTTTAGTATTTATATCAATACCTTTAGTATTTCAGAAAATGCCTTTTGGTTATTTTTTCTCTATACTATTTAATATATCAATATTATTTGCGGCTGTTTCATCTTTAATAAATTTGATGGAATGTCCTATTGAAGCTTTAGAAAATAGATTGAAATTATCAAGAAAGGCTGCTGTTATATCTATTGGTATCATTATGATAGCTGTCGGTATTTTTATAGAAAAAGCTGAGAAAGTAGGATCATGGATGGATTTTGTTTCTGTTTATATTGTTCCTACAGGGGCTATGCTTTCAGGTATAATGACTTTTTGGATTTTCGGAATGAAAACTTTCAGAGAAAATGTAGAAAAGGGTATGGATAAACCTTTGCCTAAGTGGTTTGATTTTATGTCTAAATATGTATTTGTTGGGGTATCTGTTTTGATTTTAATATTAAGCATCACATTAGGCGGATTCTAATGAATATATAATTTATTAATAAGAAGGTTAGGTTATTATGCCTAACCTTTTTTATAATCAAAATTGACAAATAGAATAACTTTGTTAAAATTATTTTTATTTAAAGAGTTTTTTATGAATAAATATTTTTTAGAAGAAGAGCTATATTGGATTAGAAAGCCTAAAGATATATTAATCGATGATAAAAAGATAGAAATATATACGGAACCTAATACTGATTTATGGCAGAGAACATATTATGGTTTTAGAAATGATAATGCTCCAATACTTCAAACAAAAACGAAAGAAAAATATTTTTCATTTATAGTAAAGACTACATTTGAAAGTAAGCATCGTTTCGATCAATGCGGAGTTGCCATTTATATAGACAGTGAAAATTGGTTTAAGGCTTCTATAGAATATGAGAATGAAAATTATCAGCGTTTAGGAAGTGTAGTTACAAATAATGGTTATTCCGATTGGGCTACTCAGGATATATCAGCTTCTATAAAGGAAATGTATTACAGATTAAGCAGAAGGGAGAGCGATTTTTTAATTGAGTACAGCGAAGACAGAGTAAATTTCAAGCAAATGAGAATATTTCATTTATTTAAATCTGATGATGAAATACCATTTGGAATATATGCCTGCAGTCCGGAAAACTCATCTTTTAAAGCTGTAGAATGCAAATGGCTTGAACATAAATAATTATTTTATAATAATATTAAGTAATATAAAGGTTTAATAAATTTACAGATGCATACTCTAACTATATAGAATTTTCTATAATGTAAAAAATAGTTTGGAAAAGTAAGTGTAAAATCAACTGTCTATTTTTACAGCTTTTGAATATACTGAAATGATTTCATTTTACAAATCAATACACATTATATAGTTATTATCAACTTTTTTGCCATACATGCCTACATACATATAGTAAAGTTCGTCAAGTACTTTCTCGCATATAATAGGCGTTTGATAAGATGAACTGTTCCGTGCTAAGCATACATGAACTGTTCCGTGCTAAGCATACCGAGCTTGTTGAGGTAGAGCTAGTAGATTGACAGAATAAAGAAAATTAATTATACTATATAAAAATACTATTAGTGAGGTGATATATGGAGAATAATATCAGTAATGAAGAACAAATAAGAAATAAGTTTGAAAAAATATTCCAATATGAAAACAATAAGGACGCATTCCTTGATTATTTTTATGGAAGAACAAACAGCTGCCATACTTCAATAAGGTATTACCTCACTGATGACCAAGAAATTTTCAAATTTTATTTTGATGAAAATACTAAAGAAGAAGATAAAAAAGCTCTATCAAGATATGCTGCAACTGTAATTAAATATATATATAAAGGCGATACTACCAATAAAATTTTAAGATTATGCATTGGTGAAGATTTAGAAAAAGTATTAATAGAAAGTTATAATATTACATATGAAAGAGAATATGGTAGAAAATATTCTAAGTCTGGTTTAATCCATAATGAAGCAAATAAGTACATACAAATACAAGTAAATAATTTTGGGGGGTTTTTAGGATTAGAATATTATACTCCTAAAGACTTTAATCAATATTTAGAAAAAGTAAAAAATGATAATGAAATATTATTAAAAAAAGCACCTCATTCATTATTGACTATTTTTGTATACCTCATAAATAGAGATGATGATAAAAGCCTTATTAAACAATTATTAAATTATATAGACTCTCTGAAAATTAATGATGAAGAAACTACTGCACTGCTTTTTACTATAGTTGATAAAGATAAAGAAGTTTATAAAAGATTAATGAATATTTTAAATAAAGATAACAATATGATTTATTTTCTTGTGAATATATACAAAGATATGACAAGAACTATAAAAC
>CASGDY010000271.1 GCA_949300355.1 uncultured Brachyspira sp. | reverse complement strand
GGAGGAGCTGCTGGTATTACAGAAAGATTTAACGATTCCAAAAAAGGAGAAGACGGTTCAGCAGTTATTGAGTATATGCAGAAATAGTTTATATAGGAGAAAGTGAGCCGAAGCCAGCAAATAAATTTATTTATTTGCTGATTATTGGCGTAGGCGAGCATTGCCTGCGGCACGCAAGGCGGCAATAGTAATGAAAAGTTTTGCTAATATTATAGAACTTGATATTTCTAGTCCTGATACTAGATTAATATTTGCACCTTCTGGAGGTGTATGGACTGCAAGTATTAATGAAATATACTCATTATACAGCAGTTCTTATTTTAATGAATTATTTAATATTAAAGAAAATGAATTATATAATTTGTTTAATATAGGCTCTATAAGTGTGGATAATGACAGAGGATATATAGAAGTATTTTCTTTAGAAGCTCTTTATCAGCAAAATAAATCTTATTATCAATATAAAAAAGATAATATTAATTATATAGCTGTGCATTTTAATAACTTTGAAACACCTTACAGCAAAAAAAATATTATTATAAATATTAAAAGATTATTCTCTACACGTGAATGGGCAGACAGCAATAATATCCTAATAACTGAATTAAATAATATGTACATAGAGCCTAGAGTGGAAGAAATAGATACAGCGGATATAGAAGGCGATTCACTTTCTTTTGATACTATTCAAACAAATGAAATGTCTGTTACTTTAAGAAATGATGACGGTCTTTTTGATGATTTTTCTAATTTATACGGCAATAGATTTTTGGTAAGTTTTTGGTAAGACAAATATTTGACTATCAAGCGGACAGCCGAATGCCTGCCGATTTTAATAAATCGGCAGGAGCTTATAATGAGGCTGGGAGCGTAGCAGCAATAAGCGATTTTTCAGATTCAAAAATAATATTCTCTGGTTTTATTCAAAAGCCTGAATATTCTTTTTTAGAAACAGTAACAATAACAGCATCTGATATAAGAGCTTCTTTTTCTGCTGAACTTCCTAAAAATGTTTTCAGCGAGAAAGAATATTCAGATTTAAAAAACTTCCCAGAGAATGTGCAAAGCGGAGAAGACATTGTTGATACTTGCAGAACTTTAGCAGCCGGACATGGCATTACAGTAGAAGTAGTTTTTGAAATATGCGATACATCAAGACATGCTATAGAAAATATTGTTAATAGAAATGATCCTCTTGATGAAAATAAATTGAAGCCGCATATATATTTTATAGAAACACCAGAGAGCGAAAATGAAATAATAGAAAGAAATGGAACTGTAATAAGCGGAGAATTGGAGATATTTATTCCAGAGTTCAAAGATTATCAAGATGGAAACGGAGAACAAAGAGTATGGACTTTAGATAAAGAAAAAGGACAGTTAATTTTTAGGGGACACAAACAAGTACATTCTATAACAGATACTAATGATAATTTATATGAAATATATGCGGAAATAGATATACCGCCTTATAAATCTTTAACTTTAATGAGGGAGATTTTAGAAGATTATGAAAACATAGCATATATTAAAGAAAATTATAATATAGAAAATTGGCAGCTTGAAGAAGAACGTTCAAGAGAAATAGCAGTTTTACTTGATAATGATAATAAAAAGACTACACTTGATGTAATAGGAGAACTTTCCTTTTTAGAACAAGGAAGATTAGAAATATACAACAATAAAATAGACTTTATTAGTACAAGGTTTCGCAGCAATGAAGCTAAGTATAAAATAAAGCAATACTGTATGGGAAGAGTTGATAAAACAGTAGAAGAAGGTGAATATTTATCAAGCTGCAGCATTAAATATGATTTATTAAAGTCAACATATAAAAATACTGATTTTGAAGAAGAGGCTAAAAAAAGACATAGAATAAATGCTCATGAAGAGTTTGAAACTTTATTAAAAAGAAAAGAAGATGCTATCAGTTTATCTAATGAAATAATGAGAAGCAGATACTTGTTAAAAGAGTATTATACATTTGAATATTATGAAACTTTAGATTTTCTAAAGTTATTTGATATAGTAGAGTTTGAATATAAAAGAGAAAACGGAACTTACTATATAAAGCCTTGTAAGTGTGAAATACTTAAACTTAATATATTTGACAATATTATAAAATTAAGACAATTATAGTTTTAGGGGGCAGATTATGATTACGAGTTTAGGAGTTATGGCAATAGATAATATGTCTTTAGAAGATATAGCATACAGCAATAATTACACTGAGTATATTGAACTTAAAAATGATATAGATTCTGCGAAAAAAAAATTAAATATTAAAAATATCTGCAATACTTATGATGCTTTAAAAATAGCAGAGTATATAAATAATTTAGGAGATAAAAATGAAAGAAAATACTAATACCTGCAATTTATGTCATAAGAGAGATAAATGCAGAGCCTTATGTGATGATATGAAAAAAGCAATAAGAAATAAAAAAAATAACAATGATATTTATTCTGATGCTACATTTAATGTATTTGAAACAGATATTTCTAAAGTTATATATACTTTCGGACTTTCAAAAGTAGAAGATAGAGACAGTAAAAGAATAATAATAGCGTTACTTAAAAAAGATCAAAGAGAAATGCTGGAACTGCTTGCAAAAGGATATACACAAAAAGAAATAGCAGAAAAATTAAAAATGTCTCAAAGTAATGTATCTCAAAAATTAAATAGTATAAAGAAAGAACTTCAGGATTCAATGATACAGATAATGCCGTATATTTTAGATAATGCCGTATATTTTATAATTTTTTTATAGAAGCAATGAATTATCCTTATATTTTTTTATATAAGTGTATGAATATAGATATAAGGATAAAACATGGCAAAAGAAAGTATAACAGAATTAAATAAAAAAGAAACTTCATTAATAGAAAAATATATAAAACTGAAAAATGAAGAGAAAAAAAATAAAGAAAATATTGAGGCTTTAAAAGATGATGTTCTTGCATTATTAAAAGAGCATGAAGGCAAAGTAGTTCATAACGGATATAACATATCAATGCATGAAAATACATCATATCAATACAGTGAAGCTATAGTGAATATAGAAACAGAGATTAAAG
>CASGDY010000270.1 GCA_949300355.1 uncultured Brachyspira sp. | reverse complement strand
GCATAGGTATTCCTTTTTGTTTATTTCTAACAATTTAAATTATAAGGGATACCTACTTTTTTTAAACTAAAAGTGTGCAATATCTGTGGCTCTTAAACATCTTTAATTGATAAATACTATTGACAAAGTAATATTTTTAATATAAAATGATTCTTACTACAAAAAGTAAGAGTAATTTTGGATATTTTCTATGAATAATTCTTTTTTATATAAAAAGCTAAAAGAAACCTTCTGTTTTTGGGAGTGTTGAGTTATTATATTTTTTACAATATATAATAATTTTTTAATATTTAGCCTCCCTAAATAAGGGGGCTTTTTTATATTTTAACAATTATTTTCAATAGATGATTCTAGATTATAAAAGGTGTATATATTAATTAGGAGTAACTTTATGGAACATTATGGTCTGTTAGGTATTATACCGCCTCTATTAGCCATTATACTTGCTTTAGTAACCAAAGAAGTTATTATTTCGCTTACGCTTGGTATACTATCTGGAACTTTAATAATAGCTCATGGTAATGTATTTACTGCTATTACAATATTTACTGATAAGGTAGCAGAGATGAGTGGGGATGCTTGGAATATAAGAATACTTTTATTCTGTGCTTTGCTTGGCGCTTTTGTTAGTATGCTTTCAAAAACTGGAGCTACTAAGGCTTTTGGTTTATGGGCTAGTAAATATTTAAAAACTAAAAAAAGTATACTTATATTTACTTGGTTTTTCGGACTTATTATATTTATAGATGATTATTTTAATAGTTTATCTGTTGGTACTGTTATGCGTCCCGTTTCAGATCAGAATAAAATTTCAAGAGCTAAACTTGCATACATATTAGACTCTACTGCAGCTCCTGTATGTATACTTGCTCCTATATCAACTTGGGTAGTAACAGTTATGAGTTATATAAGAGATTCTCAGGGTTTTGAATCTTTGAATATAAGTGAATTTGTTTTCTTTATAAAGATGATACCTTATTCTGTTTATCCGCTTCTTGCTTTAGCTTTTGTAGTTCTTATTTCTTTGGTATTTAAAGATTTTGGCCCTATGAAAAGAAGTGAAGACAATGCTCAAAATGGTAAACTTTTTGATGAAGAATTATACGGAGCTTGTCCTGGTAATATGGAAACTTCTTCAAACAATCAGGCTAAATGGTATGATATGGTTATAGCTATACTTATAATAGTTTGTATAGTGATGTTCCCTGTTACTACATATATGGGATTAGTTGGAAGCGATGGAATAGAAACTTTCTCTCAAGCTATGTCAAGCATATCATTGAATCAAGCCTTCTTGGATACTGATGCTTCTAAAGCTTTATTCTATGGTGCTGTTATTTCTCTTATGATAATGTACATCTACTATGTAGCTAGAAGATTATTGAGTGTACGTTCTGCCGGAAACTCTATTATGGAAGGTGTTAAATCTATGGTTCCTGCATTAGTAGTTTTAGCATTAGCTTGGTCTATAGGAAGCGTTATAAAATCATCTCCTGCAGACGGCGGACTTGGACTTGCTGCTTTCTTATCTGAAGCTGTAAAAGGCGGCGGTTTCCCACTTTGGATACTTCCTGCTATAGGTTATTTACTTGGCTGTGTTATAGCTTTTTCTACTGGTACAAGCTGGGGTACTTTTGCTATACTTATTCCTATAGTTATACCTATTGCTAATGGACTTGCTGCTGCTAATGGTTATACTGATAATGCTCTTCTTAATGTTCTTCTTATAAATGTTGGTTCTGTTGTTTCAGGTGCTGTATTCGGAGACCATTGTTCTCCTATATCTGACACTACAATACTTTCATCTACTGGAAGTAACTGTCCTCTATTAGAACATGTTGCAACACAGATTCCTTATGCTGGTTTGGTTGCTATATCTGCTTTCATTGGTGTAATAGTTGGAGGAATAAGTTTAAATCCTATAGCTGCATTATTAACAGGATTCATAGTAATGTGCGTACTTGCTTTACTTGCTCCTAAGTTTTATGATAAAATTTCAAGTTTTAAGAAAAGCTAATTAAATAATAAAATATAAAAAATAATCCTTTAATATTATTCATTTAATATTAAAGGATTATTTATTTTTTCATTTTATATAGATTCTATAAATTTAATATCCGCTTGGGCGGGTGTTAACATTTCTAATTTGATAAAAAAGAAATTTTGTATTTTTATTACTTATTAATTTAAAAAGGAAAAAGGGCGGGGTATGTAATTAATTTTTTAAAACAAAAATTATTTAGAATTCCCACCCTTTAGATTTATCGCTTTTATATGTATTTACAATCTCATCATATTTAATGTTTTAATCAGAAATTATAGCTGCCCACCCAAATATTTTTTAAATTTAAAAAATCACTAAACGCACGTTTAATGAAGCTAAATATATAACTATATCGCGAAAGTTCAAGTATAAAATTAGTACTAAATAATACTAATTTTATCTTACATTCTTACATGTAAGATAAAATATTAAATTTAAGCTAAAATATAGCCTTTCGCGAAGCGTATCCGAGCCTGTCGAGGATATAGCTTCTTTGTGGCAATACCACAGGCACTCCCTACGGTCGCAAAAGAAGTGGGGTGCTGCACTCTGTGTACTTCGTAAGGGCAAAGCCCTGCAAATATTTTAAATTTAAAAAATTTATTTCTGACAAAATGTAGTTTTTTATGTATATTCTAAATTTAAATAAAACTTGGCCGGGTGCTTTAATTTCTAATCAAGTTAAAAAAATAATTAAATCAAAAATTTTATATAATAGCTATAAAGAAAAAGGGCGGGCGAATGTAATTAAATTAATCAAAAAGCTGTACCCAATATAATTTTCCGTTACTGTCTTTATAAACGCCTATACCTATATAGCTATGACTGGCTATTATATTATTATAATGACCTTGAGAATTTATCCATGCTTCCATTACAGCTTGAGGTGTTTTTTGATATCTTGCTATATTCTCAGCTGAAGGTTCTCGGCAGCCTTCTATTTCTTTTGATACCGTATAATAAGCAGTTTTATTTGGTCTAATATGATCAAAAAGAATTGATATTTCTTCTGCTCTTATAGCAGCTGCTCTACTTAATTTTTCATCTAATATCAAAGCATATCTTCCAATATCTGCTCTGGTTTGATTTACTAATTCAAATACTTCCTGTATTTCACTATTATCATTATTAGGCTCATATTTACTATTGCAGGATAATACTATAAAAGCGAATAACAATATAAATAAACTTTTTCTAATCATAATAAAATCCTTATTAAAAAATGTAATTAATTTTATAAATCAAATTTTACTTCATCTTCGCCTTCATAACAATATCTGCACACGCATTTATATATATCATCTCCTATTACAACTCTGTCAACATCTTTAACTATTCTCTTTGAATATATTCCCTTTCTTCCGCAGTCGCATTTACCGAAAACTTTTGTATGTATATCAATCAAATCTTCTTCTATTAATGCAGATACGCTTTCCCAATAATTTCTTTTATAGTCCATATCAAGAGAGGCTATACAAAAATTGGTTTTGCAGTTTCTTTGAGTGCATGTTTTTATGAGTTTTATAAAAATGGGAGTGTCATTTAAAAAACAAAATTCATCTATTCCGACAATATCATATCTTGCAATATAATTATAAATATTTTCAATATCTTTTCCAATATTATTTTCAATTTCTTCTTCAGTGATTATATCTATTCTTTTATCTAAATAAACATTTTTATCACGGCAGAAATATCCCCTAAAAGAAATTGCTGGATATATGAATAATATTTTTATATTTTTATTTTCAAGTAAAAGATAATCTAAAGTTTTAATTAAATATTTTGATTTTCCTGCGAACATAGGTCCGGTAATTAAATGATTCATAAAAGTCCAATATTTTTAAGTGAATTATAATATTATATCATTAAAAAATGTATATATCAAATATAAATGCTGTAAAAAAGTATATTATAATTAGTTTAATTTTATTTTTAATATAGTATAATGTATTGATTAAGTTTAGGAGTAAATAATGAAAGCTAGTGAAGCTAAATTGAATGATTTAATAAAGAAAAATGATATACAATTTGTAATTCCTGTGTATCAAAGAAATTATGATTGGACTATAAAAGAATGTAAAGTTTTATTGAATGATATAAAAGATGCAGGTAAATTAAATAGAGAACATTTTATAGGAAGTATAGTATATGTTGATGATCATGCTCCT
>CASGDY010000269.1 GCA_949300355.1 uncultured Brachyspira sp. | reverse complement strand
ATCATCTTTCATATTTACATCAGCACCATAAGATATTAATTCAATAGCCTTTTCTTCTGTAGGAAATTTATCAATAGCAAATACTAAAGAAGATTTACTCGGATTTTTTGACTGCCATTCATCGAAAGATTTTTTATCTTTTATAGAATCAATTTCATTAAATAATTTTTCTTCATCTTCTAACATTGTAGTTTTGTATATATCCCACATATCATTAGAAGCATATCCCTGATAGATTTCTTCATTATTATTATTTACTTCTGAATTATTTGTTTTTTCGCTTTTTATTTACTTCTGAATTATTTGTTTTTTCGCTTTTACCAGATCCGCAGCTTATTATATTTATTATACTGATTAATATTAAAGCCATTATAATTATTTTTTTCATAAAATACTCCATAAATGATTATTGTTTACTATAATATCATAAGTAAATATAAAAGTAAATAAAATACTAATTACCATTATACTGTATATAACAAATCAATTAAAAATATGTTGTTAATAAAAAAAGCTGACAATTAAATCTGCCAGCTGCTTAATTTTTATTTATTGTTGTTATGTCACCCGTAAGGGTGCCTACTTGGCTACGCCTATAATCAGCAAATAAATAAATTTATTTGCTGGCTTCGGCTCGCTTTTTATTTATTTTCTAACTCTAATATATCATCATAGCCTTTTTCTCTAGCTATATCAAATACTGTCTTCTTTTCCTTATTTACAACTGTAGTGTCTGCTCCTTTCTCTATTAAAAGTTTTACGAGTGATGTATTTCCATTTTCAATAGCAGTCAATATTAAATTTACAGCTTCTTTGCTATCATCTTTATCATTTGAAGTCATACCATTTTCCATATAATTATCAATAATAGCTTTAGTATTTACATCAGCACCTTTATCTATTAAATATTCTGCTATTTTTGTATCATTATTATTGACTGTAGCAGCTAATAAAGAAAATGGTATATTTCTATAATCTGTATATTTCATTGTAGGATCAATGCCTTTTTCAACTAAATATTTCACTATATCAAAACGTTCGCGTCTAATAGCATCAACAATAAAAGGCTCCCCTCTATCATTAACTTTGCTTATATTAGCACCATTTTCTACAAGTGTTTTAAATATTTCAAAATTATTATAATATAAACTTCTGTCTAATATAGTAAAATTGCCTTCATCAGGATCTGAATAAACAATATTAGGATTTGCTCCAGAATTTAATAGAACTTTAACTAATTCCAAACTATTATTAGCATTAACAGCATAAAATAAAGAATCCGCAGATATATTACCTCTTGAATCTAATTCTCTTGCATTAACATCAGCATTATGATTTATAAGTTCTATAGCTAGTTTTACATATCCGTTAATTGAGGCATTCATTAAAGGAGTAAGCCCACTAAAATCTTTTTGATTGACATCAGCACCATAAGATATTAATTCAATAGCTTTTTCTTCTGTAGGATAATAATCAATAGCAAACTTTATAGGTGTTTGATCTGTATATTTTGACTGCCATTCATCTAAAGAGGCTTTATCTTTTATGAGATTAAAATCTGCGATAGCTTGTGAATATTTTTCAGCTGATGAAGCACTATAATAAATATTAGTGGCATATCCTTCATACTCTTTTGTATTCGTTTCTAGTGTATTGGTATTAATTACAGAAATTAATTTAGTATCGTTTTCTACATTATTTGTATTAACGGCATTAGTATTTGTAGTTACTTCTGCATTATCGTTTTTTTTAGAATTACAGCTTATTATACTGATTAATATTAAAGCTGTGATAATTATTTTTTTCATTTAATTACACCTTAATCATTATTATTTACTATAATATCATAAGTAAATATAAAAGTAAATAAAATACTAATTTCTTATTGCTGCTAACGATAAACTTATTATTATATATAAAAAATCTCGCCTTAAAATATCTATCAGCTAAAGCTGACAGATGCTCGATTTTTTATTTTTAAAATATAGCTGACAACTAAAGTTATCAGCTGCTCGTTTATCGCTTTAAAAATATATTAATATATAATTT
>CASGDY010000268.1 GCA_949300355.1 uncultured Brachyspira sp. | reverse complement strand
AATCTCTTTTTTCTCCGTTTGATTTTATAAATTGTAAAGTATTATCTTTTCTTTTAAGTTCGCCGCTTGAAAATAAATAATAAGATTTACTCATAAAAACTCCTATATATAACAAAACTCATAATAAGCACATTTTTTACAGGCGGTTTTATTAACAGCCTCTGGTATATTTTTTTCAGATAGAGTTTTATTTATAATTTCCAGTCTTTCCAAAATTTTTTCATCATCTCCTTCTTCAAGCAGCACTTCTTCTTTATATCTTTTTGATGGTATATTTAATTCGCCTTTTATATTATCAAATCCATGCCGTTTTAATATAAATAAATAATATTTTATTTGATTAATAGCCATTTGTTTTTCTTTATCAGATTTTTTTATTTCATGTACAATATTATTTTTTAAAAAATCAATATTTACTTTATTATCTATCATAAAGTTATGTTTTTGATTTGTATAAGTATTTTCATCAATAAACTTTCCAATCTGTACAAGTTCATTTTCTCCTTCAAAAGATAAATTATGATAAGAAAGCCACACCTTTCTCATACATAAAAAACTATAAGAATAAATTGTTCCTGTTACATAATCTATATTTTCATTATTCATAAATTAATCCCACATAAGAGAATCATCTTTTTTATCAAGAAGTCCGAATTCACCATCATATTTCAAATCAACTATAAATATTTTATTCGTTTTATTTCTGTTCAGATTGATTTCTATATTTGTATTGCTTTTAAATCTTTTAATTCTTTTTTCTTTCTTATTAATTTCTCATAATCTTCTTTAGTTAATTTTTTTAAGTTTAATAATTCCTCATATTCTTTTATTATATTATTTTCTTTATTAATTAAATCTTCGTAAATATTTAAAGGCATTACTGTTACATTATCTATCTTTCTAAAAAGCTCCTCGCATTTTCCTTTATCAATAGCAGCAGGAGTAAGCTCTGTAATTTGTTCTAAAGATTTTTTTATTTTTGATAAATATTCACTATTTTCTAATTCATCATAATCATAAACTTTATTTATAAAATCCTGTTTATCTTCTTCGGTAAATATTATATTATCATAGCTTTTTATATAATGAGCAGTGCGTTTATATATTTCTTCATCATATACATAAGGCACTCCGTTTTCACTATTATAAATAAATATATTAGGTTCATCTTTTTTATAATCTCTGTTCCTGTAAACTCTACCCATTCTCTGAAGCAAACTGTCAGCAGCAGACATATCAGTATGAAGTTCGTCAAAATCTATATCCAAGCTGGCCTCTACTATTTGAGTTGATATCCATATACCGAAAGTTTCATCTATTTTATTTTCATCATTGGGAGCAAAGTTTTTTATTTGTTCTTCTTTTGCTTTTCTGTCTTTCATTATGAATCTTGAATGAAGAAGATTAATTTTTATATCATTATTTTTTTCTTTGATTAAATCTTTCAAATACTTATAAATCTCTTGTGATTGATTAACCGTATTACAAATTATAAGTACTTTTTTATTTTCAGCACTTTTAAGTATTTTATTATAATCAAATTCTTTTTCATCGATGAATTTTATAAAATGCCTTTTAATACTTTTTTTATCATTATCAAGTTTAAAAAAAGCATTATGAGGCATTTCAAATTTAATATTATTTTCTTCCATCAATTTTTTTATTATAGGAGGAAGTGTGGCAGTCATAATGCAGAACTTGCCTCCTATATCATTTATCACCTTAAGCCCATAAATAATAAAAGCAGTTATTTCCGGAGTATATGATTGTATTTCATCGATTATCAATTTACTATATTTCAAAGTAGCTGGGAAAATTTCCGTTCCTAAAGATTTAAATACAAAATAAAAAAGCTGATCTATAGTACAAACAGTAAAAGGAAAAGAAAGTTTTTTACTTTTATTATATTTATCAAGCACATCATCGATACTCATATCATTATCAAGCATATCGTTAACGCTGTCAGAATGTAAGAAAGTTATTTTTTCATTGTCATAATAATTTTCTTTTATCCTATCATAAATAGCATTGATAGACACTTTCAAAGGAAGCGTATAAAAAGTTTTTGAATTTCCTGCCCAAAGCAAAGCCCCTTCAGTTTTACCTATACCAGTAGAAGCAATCACAACTATATTATTATTTTGATTTTTAAGCATATATTCTTGGCATTCATTAGGCTTAAATTTTCCTAAAACTTTTTTGGAAGCATCATCGCTTTGTATTTCTATTTTCTCATCATAAGCACTAGCAGCATAATCCAATTTGTTAAGCATTCCTTTTATAATGATATAATTTTTCCAAATATCATAAGAAGGATTATAATTTTCTTTTATAGCATTCATTGATACGCCTAAATATCTGCATTTAAGTTTATCATTATAATTTTTTTTATAAAATGCAACATCATTATCAACTATTGTTTTTATATCAGTCGCACTTATTTCTAAACCATTATTATTTAAAGCTTTTCTTGTATGATGATTATAAACTGCACTTGATAATGCTTTTATTTCATCTTCTGAAAATTTTTCTTC
>CASGDY010000267.1 GCA_949300355.1 uncultured Brachyspira sp. | reverse complement strand
AAACGGAAGTAAAGTTAATCTTGAAAGAGCTATGACTTTAAGCGGAAGATTCGGCGGTCATATAGTAAGCGGACATATTGACGGAGTGGGAAGCATTAAGTCTATGAAGAAAGATGACAATGCTATAATACTCACTATTGAAGTGCCTAAACACTTAATGAAATATATAGTAGAAAAAGGTTCTGTTGCTGTTGACGGCATAAGTTTGACAGCGGCAAGTTTAACAGATAATACTTTTTCTATAGCAGTTATTCCTCATACATTAAAGGAAACTGTGCTTTATTATAAAAAAGAAGGTGATAAGGTTAATATTGAAAATGATGTTATAGGCAAATATGTTGAAAGGCTTTTAACATTTAAAGAAGATAATGATGATAGTAAAAAATCCAATATAACAATGGACTTTTTACTTAAAAATGGTTTTTAATAATTATGCACTTTTTACAGCTTTTTACAGCTAATAAATATTAGGAAAAAGTTGAATAAAAAATAAAAATGGAGCATTAAAAATGGAAAATGTTTACAGCACTATTGATGAAGCTTTAGAGGATTTAAGAAACGGAAAAATTATAGTTGTTTCTGATGATGAAGATAGAGAAAATGAAGGCGATTTAATCTGTGCGGCAGAATTTGCTACTACAGAAAATATCAACTTTATGGCTACTTATGCTAAGGGTTTGATATGTATGCCTATGAGTAAAGAAATTACTAATAAATTAAATTTAAATCAAATGGTTACAAAGAATACTGATAATCATGAAACAGCTTTCACAGTATCTATTGACCATGTTGAAACTACAACAGGTATATCAGCAGTTGAAAGATCTATAACAGCTTTAAAAGTTATTGATGAAAATGCTAAACCTGAAGATTTTAGACGTCCCGGTCATATGTTCCCATTACTTGCAAAAGAAGGCGGAGTATTGGTAAGAATGGGACATACTGAAGCTACTGTTGATTTGATGAGATTAGCAGGTTTAAAAGAATGCGGTTTATGCTGTGAGATTATGAGAGATGACGGCGATATGATGAGAAGAGATGATTTGATCGATTTCGCTAAAAAACATAATCTTAAAATGATCACTGTTTCTGATTTGATTGATTATAGAAAAAAGAATGAAGATTTAATGGAGCTTTATGCTAAAGCTAAAATGCCTACTAAATACGGCGAGTTTGAAATACTTACTTTCGTAAATAAAATAACAAAAGAACATCATGTAGTTTTAACTATGGGAGATATATCAAGCGGAGAAGATGTACTTTGCAGAGTTCATTCTGAATGTTTAACAGGCGATGCATTAGGTTCAAAAAGATGTGATTGCGGCGAACAGTATGATTATGCCATGAGAAAAATTGCTGAGGAAGGCAGGGGCATAATGGTTTATATGCGTCAGGAAGGCAGAGGAATAGGACTTGTTAATAAATTGAGAGCTTATGAACTTCAGGACAGCGGACTTGATACAGTTGATGCTAATATAGCTTTGGGATTCAGAGATGATATGCGTGAATATTATGAGGCTTATCAAATGCTTAAAAATTTGGGAGTAAAAAGCATAAAAATAATGACTAATAACCCAGATAAAATAAAGTATTTAAATAATTACGGTTTAGAGATAAAAGACAGAGTACCTATACAGATAGAAGCTTCAGAGTATGATGCATTTTATCTAAAAACTAAAAAGGAAAGAATGGGTCATATTTTAGATTAAATATAAAAATAAAAAACTTGTGAGTGCCTGACATTTGCAAAAATGTCAGGGCCTATCAACGAACAAATTTTTTATATATATAAAAGGGTCATATATTAGATTAAGAATAAAAAGTGAGCCGAAGCCAGCAAATAAATTTATTTATTTGCTGCTTATAGGCTGAGGCGAGCATAGCAATAATAAATAAAAATAAAAAATTGCGAGCCTCTGGAAACTAATAAAGAAAGTTGCTAGAACTTATTGCTATAGACATGAAAGCAAGCTAGTAATTTTTTATGATATAGACTAGCATTTTGACATTTATATTAATTTTATTATAATGTTTGTATTATGGATAATGTAAAATATTTTAATACATTGAATGATTTTTTTGTAAGATATCTTTTATCTGATAGAGGAAGTGAAGCAATATTGTTGGATTTTATTAATTCAATAATGCTTGACTCTAATATGAAGACATTTAGAAGTGTTGAAATACTAACTCCATTTAATTATAAAGAAAATTATGAAGATAAAGAAACAATTACAGATGTAAAATGTATAACTCAAAATGGTTCAGTTGTTATAATAGAGATTCAGCTTCAAGGAAATTCAAGGTTTCCAGAGAGAATACTTTATTATTGGGCTTCTAATTACAGCAAACTTTTAAAGCAGGGTGAAAAATATGATGCTCTAACTCCTGTAATTAGTATTAATCTTCTTAATTTTAATTTAGATGATTCAGAAAATATTCATTCCTGCTATATGATTTATGATACAGGTAATCAAAGATTATTAACTGATCATTTACAAATACACATAATTGAAGTAAAAAAATTTAAATACAATTTATTAAAACCTGATTTAAATTGCTGGCTTAAATTTTTTACTATAAATGAAAGTGATAATAAGGAGGTTATAATGTCAGAATTAGTAAAAGAAAAGCCTATAATGGAAGAAGTACAAAAAAGATATAATAACTTCATTAAAGATAGATTGATGATGAATGAATATGATAAAAGACAAGCATATTTATATGGTAATCAAATAATGCTTGAAGAAGAGAGAAGACTAGGAATTGAAGAAGGTAAAAAAGAACAGCAAATATCTATAGCTAGAAACTTTAAAAAAGCTGGTATAGATATAAAAATAATTAGTGAAAATACAGGTTTGAGTATAGAAGAAATAGAAAACTTGTGAGTGTATGGCATTTACAAAATGTTATGGTTCTAGCAAATTTTAAAATATAAAGCTAGATAAATTGCGAGCCTCTGGAAACTAATAAAGAAAATTGCTAGAACTTATTTCCATAGGCATTAAAGCGAGCCAACCAACGCTCTGCGTACCGGAGGCAAGGCACCCTTCGGGTGACATAACAATAACAAGTGAGCCGACCAAGTAGGTACCTTCGGTGGGCGAACGGGGGGATTCAATGAAAAAAATTATTTTGTTTCTTTTAAGCATTAATTTATTATGGGCATTTCCGCCTAGTGAAGCGTATTTTTCTGAACTTTTAAGTGATAATGGTAAAGTGACAAAAAATACAATGCAAGCTTATGATGTAAACGATTATGGTATGGTTTATTTTGATGGAGAGATTACATTAACAGGAGTTCTTGAAAGATCTGATAATGATGATATGGGAGATAATTATACTGCTTTGAGATTTTATCCTGATAATAATGTAGATCTTCCTTTTTTATATGCTTCATTTGAAATGGGTTTGAAAAATCAAGGTGCTTCTAAATATGGTGATTCTTGGGATTTTAGCGGCGTTGAATTTGACAGATTGGAATTCGGTGTTTTATTAAAAAATATTAA
>CASGDY010000266.1 GCA_949300355.1 uncultured Brachyspira sp. | reverse complement strand
AAACCGTTAATTAATTAGAATATGGATTATAATAAATATACAATAAAAGCCCAAGAGGCAGTAAATGAAGCTGCTAATATAGCTAATGGTGAAGACCATAATGAAATAAAAAGCGAACATTTACTTTTAGCATTATTAAAACAAGAGGACGGACTTATTCAGCCTTTAGTAGAAAGAATAGGCATTCCTATAAATACATTGATAGATAAAACTCAAAAATTAGTTGATGAAAACGTAAAGGTTACAGGTGAAAATGTACAGCTGCATCTATCTACTAATGCCGGTAAAGTTTTAGCAAAAGCAGAAAAAGAAGCTAATGCTTTGAAAGATCAATATGTATCTACAGAGCATATATTCTTAGCACTTGTTGAAGCTGATAATAAAGCAGGCGACATGCTTAGAAAAAGCGGAATAAGTAAGAAAGAAGTTTTAAGTGCATTAAAAGATTTAAGAAAAGGACAAAACGTTAATAGCCAAGACCCAGAAGCTAAAATGCAGGCTCTTGATAAATACTGCCGTGATTTAACTTCATTAGCAGAGGCTGAAAAAATAGACCCTGTTATAGGACGCGATGAAGAGATAAGACGTGTTATGCAGGTATTATCAAGAAGAACAAAGAACAACCCTGTACTTATAGGTGAGCCTGGTGTTGGTAAAACTGCTATTGTTGAAGGACTTGCTAGAAGAATAGTTTCTCAGGATGTACCGGACGGACTTAAAAACAAAAGATTATTAGCTTTGGATTTAGGTGCTTTGGTTGCTGGTGCTAAATTTAGAGGAGAGTTTGAAGAGAGATTAAAAGCTGTTATTACAGAGATAGAAAAATCTGAAGGCAACATAATATTATTTATAGATGAGCTTCATACTCTTGTAGGAGCTGGTGCTACTGAAGGTGCAATGGACGCTTCTAACCTATTAAAACCGGCATTAGCTAGAGGTGAATTAAGAGCAATAGGTGCAACTACTTTAGATGAATACAGAAAATATATTGAAAAAGATAAAGCACTTGAGAGAAGATTTCAGCAGGTTTATTGTAAAGAGCCTAGTGTTGAAGATACTATTTCAATACTTAGAGGTTTAAAAGATAAATACGAAGTTCATCATGGTGTTAGAATAAAAGATGATGCATTAGTTGCTGCTGCTGTTTTATCTAACAGGTATATAACTAATAGATTCTTACCTGATAAAGCTATTGACTTGGTAGATGAAGCTGCAAGCCAATTGAAAATAGAGATAGACAGTCAGCCTACTGAACTTGATAAAATTGAAAGAAAAATTTTACAGCTTAATATAGAAAAACAAGCTCTTTCAAAAGAAAATGATGCTGCTTCTAAAGAAAGATTAGAAAAACTTGAAAAAGAATTATCTGAACTTTCTGAAGAACGTAATGCTATGAAACTTCAATGGGATAATGAAAAAGGAAGAATTGAAGAAACAAGAAAATTAAAAGAAGAACTTGAAGCTTTAAATATAAAAGAAACTCAGTATACAAGAGAAGGAAATTTAGCAAAAGCTGCTGAAATAAAATATGGTAAGATACCAGAACTTCAGAAAAAATTAGAAGAAGCTGCTAAATCTATGGAAGAGGCTAAAAACTCTGATAAGAAAAGACTTTTAAGAGAAGAGATTTCTGAAGATGATATAGCTAGAGTAATATCTGTATGGACTGGAATACCTGTAAGCAAAATGCTTGCTAGTGAAAAACAAAAATACTTACAGCTTGAAGAAGTATTACATAAAAGAGTTATAGGACAAGATGAAGCTATAACTTCAGTTGCTGATGCTATTAGAAGAAACAGAGCAGGACTTTCAGATGAAAATAAACCTCTTGGAAGTTTCTTGTTCATAGGGCCTACTGGAGTTGGTAAAACAGAACTTGCTAAAACACTTGCTGATTTCTTGTTTAGTGATGAGCATGCTTTAACAAGAATAGATATGAGTGAGTATATGGAGAAATTCTCTGTTACTAGACTTATAGGAGCCCCTCCGGGATATGTAGGTTATGATGAAGGAGGACAATTAACAGAAGCAGTTAGAAGAAGACCTTATTCTGTTATACTATTTGATGAGATAGAAAAAGCTCACCCT
>CASGDY010000265.1 GCA_949300355.1 uncultured Brachyspira sp. | reverse complement strand
TTATCATTAATAAAAAAGAAATGCAGGATTTAGCGAAGCGTATCCGAGTTTATATGGATATATGTTATTGTGTAGGTACATTTCTCACGGCACTGCAATCCATTACTGATAGTCCTCTGTACGAAACCGTATGTAAAATGTTCATTAATAATTTTTATAATTTTATCTTCTGTAATAAACCCTATTTTTACTTTAGAATAATTGAAACTGTATTTGTCTATTATATAAAAATAATATAGTAAATTTACTAAACTATTAAATACAATATCATTTAAACTCTTTTCATTTTATTATAGTTTCAACAGCATCATTCTCATTAACAATATATAATCCTATATTATATATTTTTGCAAATTTTATTGCGTTTTCTGAAAAAACATTCTTTGATACTACAATTCCTCTTACAAAATTACCGTACAATATTCTTGTATGTAATTCTTCAAGGATATTTACATGAATTTTTTCTTTGTAGGCTTTACATTCAACGACTATCATAAATTCTGGTATTATAGAGTTATCATATTTATACTTCTCTTTATCCTCCGCCGTTTTATATGTTTTAATCATTATATCAACATCTATATCTCTTATATATCCATTTTCTTCTTTTGTTGATTTATATTTATGTATTAATACACTCCTTTGTCCATCTAAATAAGACTCTTCAGTATTAATAAATATACTTAGAGCATTGAATACTCTTTTCTCAAATTCATCACCAATTTCAGCAGTGTTCATTGTTTTACTCATTATGTAATTATATATAAATAAGGACTAACAGTCCGCGTTGTAAATTTAATAAAAATTTTTTTACTTCTTTTTTCAAAAAAGAGGTATGAAGTAATACCAGTAATAAATGGCTATACCTCAAGATTGTAAATGCTTTTTGTTTCTTTTTTTATTATAAATAAAAATTGTTCGCTTTAAGACTCTGTCAAGTAAACTTGCCAAACACTTACAATTTTTATTAAAAAGAAATACAGTTTTCGTGTAGAGTGTACGAGCAAAGCGAGGACATGAGGTTCTTGACGAAGTCAGCCTATGGCGTGCGGCGGGAAAAAGAACAATAAAAAATTGACAAACTTAAAAATTTTCAGTATACACCTGTGCTTTTGTTATTTTTATATATAAGTATCATACATAAACAAAATTAATAATTCAAAATAAAAAAATTATCAATTTGCATATTGTAAGATTTTCAATTTTATTCTCACTCTCCGCCCTTTATATTTTATGATTAATTTTGAATTTATAATTTTCTTTATCTTTATTGCTTTAATATGAATGATAATACCCACCCTAGTATTATTTAAATTTAATGCCCTAATTAACGCACAATTAATATTTTATACATAATAATTGTTATGAGTAAAGCAATTTTCATTATGCAAAAAATCAATTTACCGTGCGTAATTATCAAAATATTATGATAACTATTAATTGAAATTTTATTATTTTAATATAATATAATGAAAATTCATAGTTTTATAAAAGAGGAAATATATGCAAAATAATATTGATAAGGTTTTAATACTAGATTTCGGCTCACAATTTACACAGCTTATTACAAGAAGAATAAGAGAATTGAATGTGTATTCAGAGATACATCCATTTCATGTTTCAATAGATTTTATAAAGGAATTTAAGCCTAAGGCAATAATACTTTCAGGAGGCCCTTCAAGCGTATATGAAGAAGATGCCCCAAAAGTAGATAAAGAGTTATTTAATTTAGGAGTGCCTATACTTGGAATATGCTATGGTATGCAGATAATAGTTTATTCTATGGGAGGAAAAGTTGAAAGTGCTGACAAAAGAGAATACGGAAAAGCTGAAATTGAAATTACTAATCATGAAAGCATATTTAAATCATTTGGTAAAAATAATATAGTATGGATGAGTCATGGCGACAGTATTAAATCTATACCTGAAGGTTTTGAACTTATAGCAAAAACTCCAAATACTGAACTCGCTGCTATAGAAAATAAACAGAAAAATATTTATGCTATACAGTTTCACCCTGAAGTAGTTCATACTGAAAATGGTATAAAAATCATAGAAAATTTCTTATTTAATATTTGTAAATGTGAAAGAAATTGGAATATGGG
>CASGDY010000264.1 GCA_949300355.1 uncultured Brachyspira sp. | reverse complement strand
TTTAATAGATAATTTAAATAAACTTGATGTATTAAGAATAGCTATAGATATACCTTCAGGTCTTACTTCAAAAATCAATGATTATGACAATGTCTGCAGCTGTTTCAAGGCACATGAAACTTACACTATATGTTTCGCTAAAGATATATTTTTCTTATACAGAACAAGAGAGTACATAGGTAAATTATTTATGATAAAATCTATATTCCCTAAAAATATATTAGATAATTGGGGATATAAAGCTAAATTAATAGATTATAATGAAAAAATAAAAATAAACAGGAATGCATTTTTCAGTAAAAGAGAACAAGGAAAACTTGCAATAATTGCAGGAAGTGCCGACTATATAGGGGCAGCAATATTATCTGTATATGCGGCTTATAGAATTGGTGTAGGTTATATAAGATTATATGTTCCTGGGGCAATAGTAAAAGAAATAAGAAATACTATTATGCCTTCTATGCCTGAAGTAGTCATTATAGGAGTAGGAGAAGAAAACCAAAAATATTTTACTGATAATGATATTGAAATAGTTAATGATATTAATAAAAGTGATGCATGTATAATAGGATCAGGACTCGGAAGAGATATGCAGACTGAAGTATTTGTTAATAGCATTATTAAGCAGATTAATATACCTGCTGTTATAGATGCGGATGCTTTATATTTAATGTTTGAAAGTACTTTTAATGAGCTTAGCAGTAATTTTATATTAACGCCTCATATATATGAATTTGAAAAATTAACTCAAATCAATCATATTGAAACATTAGAAAACCCTTATCAGGCATTATTAAGATTCAGACAAAAAACTAATGCAGAAATAATATTAAAAGATGCTGTAAGTTTTTTAATGCATGGAAATGATATATATATTAATTATAATCCTAAACCTTCTATGGGTAAAGCTGGTATGGGAGATGTTTTAGCAGGATTTACAGGTGCTTTGCTTGCCAGAGATTTAAATACATTAGATGCTTCTAAATTGGCATTAATAATACAAGCCAAATCTTTTGCTTTTCTGTCAAAAAAATTTGGAAATGATTATATTCAGCCTAAGGATTTAGCTGATATGTCATATAAAATATTAAAGAGGATATAAAAAATTGCCTAGAGAAGTTTATGACCCTAAAAAACCAGAATTAGAATTCTATAATAATAGAGAAATTAAGCCTCCTGCCCCTAAAAGAGAGGTAAGTATTTTTGCAAGAAGATGGTTCATGTTTTTATACGGAACTTTTCTTACATTATTTGTAATAGCTTTCCTTCTTTATAAAAAAGGAGTATTTAACAATATTCCATACTTCAGGGCCTTAAAAACCAGCACTGCTGTAGAAGTAAAAATTAATAATGATGCTTTTATTAGTTTAGCAAGTCCAATTGATATGGAAGAAGAAACAATTACAAAATGGAGACAGCAATTACAAGATTATGAACTGTCTCAGACTATACAGACTATAAATCAATTAAGCATAATAAATATTGATAAAAATAATTTAGAAAATGAAATAGATAAACTTCAAAATATAGAAATTGCTTACGGTACTTTCAAAGCGTTTGGAATGAGATATGGTATGTTTCCTTTATATACAGAATATAGAACAATTAAAGAATATACTTTAACTATTGATGATGGAGATACTTTTACAATAAAAGCTCAAATTGATGGAGAGGCAGATTATAAAGATAAAGTTAAAATAAATATTGAATTTACAAATAATGAAAACAAAGAAGTGTCAAAAAGATTTATATATACTTTATTAATATTTATGATATGGGATTTCAGACTTACAGATATGTTTAATTAATAGTTAGCTTATCTTCTTAAAGTATAGAATAGTAATATATTATTAATTTAAATTAAATTGATAACATTCATCTAATAATCGTTTATTTGCTATATTCGTATTATTTGGATCAATATCTATACCTATATAATGTCTATTTGTATTTTTAGCAGCCACACAAGTTGTTCCTGAACCAACAAAAGGATCTAAAATTATGGCATTTTCTTTTGTTACTAACGATATTAGTAATTCCATTAATTGAATAGGTTTCTGATTGACATGCATACCTGAATCATATTTTGTTACATTTACTTTTATTATATTATCATAAAAATTATTATTTTTATGATTTATACAATACTTTTTTATTGCTTCTTCATTCCAAGCACCTACATCATTATTTATTACGTTATCTGCTATTGTAGATCCTATTTTATATGGTTTTTGAAACCATAATATGGGTTCAAATATAGGTCTTAAATTAGCAACTCTCCAGCCTTTCCATTTTTCATAATTTTCTATATCATTTCTTCTTTCATATATAGCAGACAACCTTTGAGCTTTAGCAGCAGCAGTATTTTTTTCCCAAGCAAGCATATCTTTAAATGTAAAACCTGAATCTTCAAGTGCCACTATACATCTATGGGCATATCTTCTTCCAGCAAAAATAAAACAACTCGCTCCTGGTTTTAAAACTCTAAGCCATTCTGAAGCCCAGGAAGAACACCATTGCTGATATTCTAAGGGTATTTTTTTATCAGCTTCACTCCAACCATTTAAAGGTTTTCCTCTTCTTTTAAATAAAATACCCATTTCTAACTGAGCATTTGAAGAGCCTCCTAAAGCTGAGTTAGAATTATTATGTAATACATCCCAATCTTCATAAGATATTCCATAAGGTATATCTGATATAATAGCATGTATAGTTTCACTATCAATGGTTTTCATTATATCTATTGAATCACCACATATTATTTTATCTATCATATTCATAATTGAACCTTTTTTATAAAATCATCTATATGTTTAATTCTATCTTCTAATTTTTGAGATTTTATCAATTCTGATATTGCTTGTTCTTTAGTATAATTTTTTATTATATTTATTTCATTTTCTAAATATAATTTTTCTTTTATTGATCTGTTTTTTATTATATCTATTTGGTTAATTAATGTATTATTAAACTTGTTATTATTAATATTTATAGTTTTGCAAAATTTTTCATTAAAATTATCAAAAAAATTGTTTTCACTATCTTTCAATGAAATTTTTTCTGAATATAAATTTCCAAAATTCCATATATTTTCTAAATTTATATATTTATTTTCCTCTATTTTATTCTCGATTAAGAATATCAAATGTTCCCAACTTAGTAAACATACATTTTTTTCTAATGATTGTTTATAAATTTGACTTTTTTTTCTAGGATATTGAAAATATGGAGAACATAATATAGAGTAATCTTCATTTTTTTTCCATTTTGAAAGAGCATCAATTTTAAAATCTTTTTGATTTTTAGCAGTTCTACTCATTCTAAAAGATTTAGCATCAGCTACTAAAGAATATTTATGAATTTTAGATTCAGCATATACATCTGCTGAATTTCCTCTTGTTTTTAAAACATCAGAATTAAGACCTATTTCTCTGAAAGCTCTAGCCAAAACTATATCAGATAACTTTGCAAAAGCTTTTTCTTCAGTAGTGTCATGACCTATTGATTCTGGTATCGTTCCTATATTATATATTATATCTAAAAAATTATTTGTATTATAAATAATTTTTT
>CASGDY010000263.1 GCA_949300355.1 uncultured Brachyspira sp. | reverse complement strand
TTTCTTGCATAGCCGTCTTTTACTTTACATATATCACCTTCATAACCTAATGATATAAAATCTTTTTTTAAGATAACTTCCATTTGCCTTCTCCTTGATTTACTCTATTAAATAATAATATAATAAATTTCACTTTATAATTTCCATATTATAACATATTTTACATACAATAGCAAGTATCAAAAATAATCAATATGAAAAATAAATCAAATACTACTATATAGTATATTGCTAAACTTTTAAAAAATGTTATAATAAATTAGAACAATCTAACAAAAAGGAGTTAAAAAAATGAAATATTCTATTGTTTATACAAGTAAAAGCGGAAATACTGAAAAATTGGCTTTGGCTATAAAAGAAGCTGCTAATGGAGAATGTCTTCAATGCGTAAAGGCTGATGCAGTAGACAATAATAAAGTTAATGATTCAGATATAGTATTCGTTGGTGCTGGAAGCTATAAAGGTACTTGCGATGAAGCTGCTGGAAAATTTATGCAGACATTAAAAAATAAGAAAGTATTCTTATTTATGACTGTTGGTTATGGTGATAATCAGGCTTATTATGATAAAATGCTTAATCCTGCTAAAACTTTCTTAGATGCTTCAAATAATTTAATCGGTACTTATGCTTGTCAGGGTCAATGGATAGACGGACAGAAGAAAAATTTAGAGAACATGCTTGAAAAAGCTGCAAGCGAAGATGAGAAAAAAGTTGTTCAAGCTAAATTAGCAAATTATGATAATGCTATGGGACACCCTAATGCTGATGATTTAAACAAATTAAAAGAAGTTGTTAAGTCTATTAATTAAAAAATATTAATTAAAAATAAGCTCTCGGTAATAATTTCTATATTACCCAGAGCTTTTTTATATTAATCATATTCTATTCAAATCAACAGGCAATTCCAAAACTCTTACAGCATTCTCTAAAGCAGTTCTCATAATATCCTCGCTGCTTTCTCCCCTAACCTCTGCAAGTACTTCTACTGTATAAGGAATAAAAGAAGGTTCATTTGCTCTGCCTCTAACCTTTTGAGGAGTAAGATAAGGAGCATCAGTTTCTATTGTGAACATATCTTTAGGTACATATTTTACAGCATCTCTTATAAAATCATTTTTCATATATGTGGAAGATCCTGAGAAAGATAATATATATCCTAAATCCAAAGCATTTTTTGCATCTTCTACATTTCCGCTGAAACAATGAAATATTCCTCTTTTTGGCAAATCTGCATCCCTAAGAACTTTAAAAGTATCTTTGAAAGCATCTCTGCTATGAATCAATATAGGTAAATCAACATTTTTTGCTGCCTCGCATAAAGCTCTAAAAAATGCTTTTTGTTCATTTTTATTATCTTCATTATGATAATAATCAAGTCCTATTTCTCCTACAGCATATATTGATTTATTTCTTCTCTCTAATGTTTTTTTATTTAAATTTTTTATTTTTAATTCAAAAGCTTTTAAAGTGTCTTCATCATTCTCATTTGCATAATCAGGATAATACCCCATACTAAAGAATACACCTTCAGCATCAGATAATATAAACATACGTTCGTCTATATCATCTGGGTGAACTCCTATATCCACAAAATAAAATATTCCTGCCTTATTAGCACGCTCTAAAACTTCTTCTAATTCTTTACTTTTTTTAGATATATATGTAAGATGGCAATGACTGTCTATCATTATGTTAACTCCAATTATAATCTATTTTTTATTATTCTTCTAAATTATCGCCTGAAAGTATATGAAAATGAACATGGAATACTGTCTGACCTGCTCCGGCACCGCAATTATTCATTATTCTAAAGGATTCCAAACCTTGTTCTTTAGCAACTTCTTTTATAGTTTCAAGAACCTTATTCATTATAAACTCATCTGTTTCCAATATATTTTTAACATGAGGCTTAGGTACAACAAGTAAATGTACTTTTGCTTTAGGATTTAAATCTTTAAATACCACGCAGTATTCATTTTCTTTTATAAACTGTGAAGGAATTTCTCCTTTTATAATTTTACAAAATATACAATCTTTATCAAAATATTTATCTTCATTATAATTACTCATAATAATTCTCCTAATAATCAAAATATAATTTTATAATTAAAAAACTGTTACAATATAAATATAATAAATTAAAATGAAAAATTAATCTATATTA
>CASGDY010000262.1 GCA_949300355.1 uncultured Brachyspira sp. | reverse complement strand
ATTTAATGTATTTTTATAATATTTCTAATAAAAAATACAACAAAAAAAGCCCGTCATAATGATATGACAGGCTATTTAAAAAATTTCAAAATATTAATTTTTAATTTCTATAAGGAGAGATATCTCTTAATCTTTTAACAATCTTTTCTATAGCATCGGCAGCATACATTATCTCTTCCATAGTGTTGTCCAATGATAAAGAAAATCTTGTAGAACTATGTGCATATTCAAAAGGCACGCCCATAGCTTGAAGTACGGGGGAAGGTTCTAATGTACCAGATGAACAGGCACTTCCGCTTGAAGTACAAATTCCATATCCGTCTAATAAAAGAAGTATAGCTTCGCCTTCTATATTTTTGAAACTAATATTCGCTGTATTGCTTACTCTATTAGCTCCTTTACCATTTATTTTAACATCAGTTATTCTCTTTAAAACTTCAGCCTCTAAAGTATCTCTAAGTTTGGCAGTATGCTCTATAAATCTAGGAAGCTCTGCCTTAACCATAGAAGCAGCTTTACCCAAACCAATAATATAAGGCACATTCTCAGTACCGGCACGGCGTCCTCTCTCCTGATGCCCTCCTGTCTGAACAGTTCTTAATTTAGTACCATTCTTTATATACAAAGCTCCAATTCCTTTAGGGGCATGTATTTTATGACCTGCTACTGTAAGCATATCAATATAAGGCTCATCTTTCATATTGAGAGGCAATTTACCGGCAGCCTGAACAGCATCAACATGGAATACTGCTCCTGCATTTTTTACTATCTGACCTATTTCTTTTATAGGATAAATAACACCTGTTTCATTATTAGCATACATTATAGATACTATAGATGTATTTTCATTGATAGCATTTTTTAATTCGTCAATATTTATATTTCCGTCATTATCAACAGAAAGATAAGTGACTCTATAACCATGTCGCTCTAGAGATTTGCAAGTTTCTATAACTGCAGGATGCTCTATTTTTGTAGTTATAATATGATTCTTAGTAGGATATGCTTCTATAGTTCCTCTAATAGCCATATTATCGCCTTCACTTCCACATGAAACAAAACATACTTCTATAGGCTCGCATCCAAGAAAATCAGCAACCTGTTCTCTTGCTTTTTCCATCTCTTTATGAACTGCCCCAGCAGGAGTGTACATGCTAGAAGGATTGAAATACTGATCCTTAAAATAAGGAAGCATAGCCTCCAATACTTCAGGGTATACTCTAGTTGTGGCATTATTATCCATATATATTATTTTTTTCTCTTCCATATATCAACTCCGTATCAATCAAACACCTACAACTTCTAAATCTTTAGAAACAAGTTCCTGTAATTTAGGCTCAACAAAACCTTTCAAAGTATTTTTTGAAGAAGCACAAGCTGAACAAGCTCCTTTAAACTCTATCATAACTTTATTACCATCAACATCTACAAGTCTGCAGCTTCCGCCGTCCATTTTAAGCATAGGATTGATAACTTTTTCCAAAGCTTCCTCAATCTTTTTAATTTTCTGAACGGTAGTCATTGGAGCATTTTTAGCTTCTCTCTCCATCTCTGCTAACTCTTCATTGAGTATATCTTCGATTTTAACTTTACAAGCTCCGCATCCGCCGCCTGCTTTAGTGTAGAAAGTAACTTCATCTACAGTTTTTAAGTTATTCTCTCTGATTGCTCTTTTTATTTTAGTATCTGTTATACCAAAACATTTACAAATAATAGCTCCTTCATCATGCTCATCATCTTCAGTGGCAATTCCTCTGTAATTATTAATGGCTTTTTCTAAAGTTTCCATTCCCATAACAGAACAATGCATTTTCTCCTCTGGAAGACCGCCTAATTCCAAAGCTATATCTCTGTTAGTGATTTTTGAAGCTTCATCAAGAGTTTTACCCTTAATCATCTCCGTTAATATGCTGCTGCTTGCTATAGCTGAAGCACAGCCGAATGTTTGAAATTTAGCATCTTCTATAACTTCAGTATCTTTATTTATTTTTAATGTTAATTTAAGTGCATCTCCGCACACGATACTGCCTGTCATAGCTTCTGCATCAGGGTTTTCTATCTCCCCTACATTTCTAGGATTTATAAAATGATCCTTTACTTTATCTGTATATTCCCACATGTTCCTACCTCCATCTAAGTTAATTATTTAACAATATAAATATATTAAATAATTTTGGGATATAAAAATAATATTTTTTTATTTTTA
>CASGDY010000261.1 GCA_949300355.1 uncultured Brachyspira sp. | reverse complement strand
AACATAAATAACCTCTGTAATAATTTTTTAATATAAAAAACTTAAAAATAAAAAATTGGGAGCATCTGCTTGATTTATCAAGCAGATACTTAAAGCGGACAATTTTTTATATATAATAAAAAGTAAATCTTTTAATGCCTTCATAATCAGTCCTAACAAATTACAGCTATAAAAAATATCACACAGCCGTAAGTTAATTTAATAAAATAATATATTGACGTTTTGTTTTTTATGAGAGCTTTTAATCTCTCTTTAAATGTTCCTGCTGTTTCATTCATAAACTTGTTATAGTATTTTACTATTCCAATAAAAGTAAAAAGTACCATAGCACCTATTAAAAAAATTAAAATTAATTTAAACATATTTTTATATCACTCCTTACTATATTTATTATAAACTGGGCTGCTTAGGACACTCTATATCGCAAATACGATTACTGCCTTCACTAATAAATCCGCAAGTTATCATTGTACTGCCGATTTGAGTTTCTCCTAATTGCAGCATAAAATCTCCATTGTTATATTCATTATCAAAAAATAGTTTTATATCTTCATTAGCCATAGTTTGAAAATATGCTAGAGAACTTTCCATACTGATTTTTCCTTTCAATTTATATTTTCCATTTACCAAATATATTCCGAAAGGCTCTTCTATTATAACTCCTGAAGCAGTAATAATATCGTTATCAAAAGGACATAATATATTTTGATCATATATTTTATATTCATTTATTTTTTGATATCTATCTTCACTTATTTGCTGAAGAACAAATACGCAGTATATATAATTATCCTTATAGATAATATGTACAATAATTCCATTTAAATGATCATAAATAATAGTTCTAAGTTTTGATTTTTCTAAACTCTCGGCTTTCACTCTTACAGCAAATATAGCTTGCTCTAATGCAGATGTACTGATTTTCAAGCTTCCTTTTATATAATAAGAGCCGTCAGATTTTGTTTCTAAATAAAGTCCTGAAACATCTTCTAAGGCTTCTGCAGTTATATGCTGTGTTCCTCCTGCATCTATATCAATTTCTGTTTTTTCAAAATAAGTTTTTGAGCTTCCTATTCCTAAATTAAGCATTAAATATTTTATCTGACTGATTAATATTTCTATGGCATTTTGAAGATTTTTGTCTTTTTCTTTTTTTTGAACTTCAGCATTTTTATGGGCTGTTAAATTAAATGTAAGTGTTTCTTGAAATGCTATATTAGTATCATCCGTATGTTTTATCTCCAAATAATAAGAAGTTATAGGTATATTAGCATACTTAGTTCCTAAACTAGAGCTATCAGATAATTCTTTTCTTATATAATATTTAAGAGGTTTATTTTTATTAGAAGTTATCGTATCATTAGCTTCTATATAATGGCCGTCATTTTTATCAGTTTTTATATCAAAATAATTTTCTAATATTAAATTGCCGAAAATAAGAAATTGTGCATCCTCAACTTTTGCTTGTAATTGTCCTGCAAATACTATTTTTTCATTTTTATTATATGCTTTTAAAAAAGATAAATCATCATTACTGCCTTGAACTGCTATAAACTCTTGATAATTTCGTATATTATTTATTGGTATTTCTATATTTATGTTTATTGTATATTTTTTAGCCTCAAAATTACTAGAATCCTGTTTAGCTAAAACAAACATAGGTACACCGAAAAACATTACCAAATTATATTTAAGTCTGTTTAATCCTTCTATAACTATTTCATTATCTGATGCATTTGTATATTTATAAATAAACTGTGCTAGTTCAGATGCTATATATATAACATCATTATTTTTTTCCTCTCCATTTTTCTGTATTGCAATCACAGGAAAAATAAGATTATTTGAACTATAAGTATTATTATATATCAAAGTACCTTTCAAAATATATTTGTCTGTACTTTTTTCTAATACAAGCTCATAAACTTCTTCAGCATTATCTATGTGAGATAAACTATTAAAATAATCAATAGTTACTAAAATAATATTATAACTATCTTTTAGTTTATTTTTGAATGGAGGAAAATCATATCCATCTGAAAAATCTAAATTAGTATTATCATTATTAAAAACTATCTTATCAGCTGATGATATACTTCCTGCTCCATCAAGTTTTTCTTTTAACTCATTTATACTAGAATGTAAATCTTTTATTTTCTTTTAACTCATTTATACTAGAATGTAAATCTTTTATATTAGAAACAGGAGCTTCATTAGCCTGACCGCCTTTTAATTTTTCTACATTTGTTATTATTTGATTAATATCTTCTGCATACACAGTTTCTTCGCTCTGCCTTGCAGATACTTCTTTATATTCGTTAGGTTTACTTAAAGCCATATAAAACTCCTAAAAACATGGATGTTTTTATACAGCTGCTGCACGGAGGTAAAAGCAGCTGTATACATATTATTTATTTTTATATAAGTAATAATTTGTGCCTGCTTGTATGTTGTACCATAATTGCCATTCGCCTATTTTTATAATACTTTCCTGATACCTCTTCATTAAATCCTGCCGATTTGTTACAGACTTGATTATAAATATTTCGGGAGGAGTAGAAAGAGGTATTTTTACATATTTTACCTGAGCCTGACATGAAGTTAATATTAAAGCGGAAAAAACCAGCACAGACAGTTTCTTTAACTGTCTGTAATTTTTGCGGGTTTTTGAAGCCTTTTTGATAAAAAATATCATTAAAATACTTATAAAAATTATTAGATATATTATTAAATGTTTCATTTTCTTCCTTTGTTATTATACTCAAATCCTCCCTATACGGTGCTGATGATTT
>CASGDY010000260.1 GCA_949300355.1 uncultured Brachyspira sp. | reverse complement strand
CTTTTAATTGCATTGGGACTTTATACAAATAAATCAGGCTGCTATGTACTTATTAATGGTATGGGAGATGCTTTATTTATGTTTCTTCCTTTGTTTCTAGGTTTTACTTCAGCTAAGAAATTCAATTTAAAACCTACAATAGGATTGGCAATAGGTGCTGCTATGTGTTATCCTGCTTTGCAGTTAAGCACTTTATCCGGCGGCGGAGAGCCTTTATATACATTATTTAATAATACAATATTTGCTTCTAATGTTTATCTTAATTTTTTCGGTATTCCTATCATATCGATGAATTATACTTCAACAGTTATTCCTGTTATATTTGTTGTTTATTTTGCTTCAAAGTGTGAAAAGTTTTTCAGTAAATTTGTACCTGATGTAGTGAAATTTTTTGTACTTCCTATGATTGTAATATTTGTTTCTTTATCTGTAGGATTTATAGTAATAGGCCCTGTTACAACTTTTGCTTCGCTTATAGTATCAAAAATAGTATTTACTATAAGAGATTTCAGTCCTTTAGTATCAGGAGCTATAGTTGGAGCATGCTGGCAGATATTAGTTATATTCGGAATGCATTGGGCTTTTCTTCCTGTTCACTTTAATAATATCATTACATTAGGATACGATACTATAATAACTCCTTATTTTGGATCTACATTTGCTACAGTAGGAGTTGTATTTGCAATTTTATTAAAGACAAAAAATAAAAAACTTAAAGATGTAGCTTTCCCAAGCGGTATATCTGCTGTATTTGGTATAACTGAGCCTGCTATTTATGGTGTTATATTACCACTTAAAAAACCTTTTGTTATAAATTGTGTAGTAGCCGGCATAGTAGGCGGTTTCTTTGGATTATTCGATTTGCATAAGTTCTTTATGGGCGGACTTGGTGTATTTGCATTTCCTGGCATGATAAATCCAGACGGAACTCATACAAATTTGATTATTGCTGTTATAGGGGCATTAGCTGCTGTTGTTTTAGCTTTTATTATTACTTGGATAATATATAAAGAAAATGCACCTGCAGAAAGTACTAATACAGAAACATCTTCTAATAATGCTGTTAGTAATGAAAAGTCTTCTAAATTATTAGAAAAGGAAACAATATTCAGTCCATTAAGAGGAAAATTATTGAAATTAAAAGATTCAAAAGATGAGGCTTTTGGTTCTGAAAGTTTAGGTAAAGGAGCTTTAATAATACCACAAGAAGGTAAAGTTGTATCGCCTGTAAATGGTACTGTCAGCACTGTTGCTTCTACACTTCATGCTATAGGCATAACATCTGACAGCGGAATAGAGATTTTAATACATATAGGAATCAATACAGTTGAATTAAATGGAAAATATTTTAAAAGCAATTTAAAAGAGGGAGATAAAGTGTCTATTGGAGATACTTTACTAGAATTTGATATTGATTCTATTGTAAAAGAAGGCTATCCAATAGAGAGTCCTATTACAATAGTAAATACAGATGAGTATTTAGATGTATTAGAAACAGAAACTAATGTTAATATAAATTATAAAGATTCAATATTAACAATAATAAAGTAATCTAAATAAAAAATAGTTTAATATTTAATAAAAAATAAAGGAGTAAAGAATATGGCTTTTGATAAAAACTTTTTATGGGGCGGTGCTACAGCTGCCAATCAATGCGAAGGCGGTTTTGATAAAGACGGCAGAGGACTTGCTAATGTTGATGTTTGTCCTATTGGCGAAGATAGATTAAAAGTGATATCAGGTAAAATGAAGATGTTTGACTTTGATGATAAGCATTATTATCCTGCTAAACTTGGAATTGATATGTATAATCATTATAAAGAAGATATTAAACTTTTTGGTGAGATGGGATTTAAAGTTTATCGCTTATCCATTGCTTGGAGCAGAATATTTCCAAATGGCGATGAGAAAACACCTAATGAAAAAGGTTTATTATTCTATGAAAATATTTTTAAAGAATGTCATAAATATGGAATAGAGCCTTTAGTTACTATTACGCATTTTGATTGTCCTATGCATTTGATAAAAGAATACGGCGGATGGAGAAACAGAAAATTAATTGACTTTTATGAAAATCTTTGCATAACTTTATTTAACAGATATAAAGGACTTGTAAAATATTGGATAACTTTCAATGAAATAAACATGATACTTCATCTTCCTTTTATGGGAGCAGGACTTTATTTTGAAGAGGGAGAAGATGAAAACAAAATAAAATATCA
>CASGDY010000259.1 GCA_949300355.1 uncultured Brachyspira sp. | reverse complement strand
ATCTTTCTTCTTTTTTCTTCTGCCTCTTTATCAGTAATAGCACCTGCCTGAAGTTCGCTTTCAACAGCCATCATTTTTGAAGGCATACTATCTAATGCAAATCTTGCCGCTACTTCTGATACCCTTGTAGCACCTTTAGTGATAACTATAAACTGTACTATAATAAGTATGATAAATATTACTACACCTACAACTATATTTCCGCCTACTACAAAGTCAGCAAATGCTGTAATAACTTTACCATTAAAATTAGCCCCCTCTGTAAGAATAGCTCTTGTAGTGGATACATTTAGAGCAAGTCTGAAAGCTGTCATAACAAGAAGTACAGAAGGAAATACGCTGAAATCATTAGCACTTTTTATACTAAGCACCATAAGTAATATTAATAATGATACTATAATATTCACTATAAGCAAAAAGTCCAATACTAAAGAAGGCAATGGTATAACGAGCATCATTATTACCATAACCGCACCTACAGCAAACATTATATCTGTATGCCTGCTAAGATTAGAAGGCAGTTTTATATTATCTAAAATTGATTTAGCACCATTCATTGTTGCCACTTTTTATTCCTCCTATATAGCCCTTGCCATTTTTTCATTACGTATTCTATATACTTCGCCAAGTATCCTTGAAACAACATGAAACAGTTTTTCTGGTATATACTGTCCTATTTCAACATTAAAATATAATTCACGGGCTAAAGGTTTATTCTCTATTATTTGTACATCATTTTCTTTAGCTATTTCTTTTATTCTTAAAGCTATATGATCTGTCCCCTTAGCTGTTACTACTGGAGCATAATCGCCATTTTCATATTTTAAAGCAACTGCAAAGTGAGTCGGATTTGTAATAACCACATCCGCCTCTGGAACAGCTTTAAGCATTGTTCTGCTTACAATCTTTCTAGCCATATCCTGCAATTGACTTTTTACCAAAGGATCTCCTTCCATCTCTTTGAACTCTTCTTTCATCTCATGCTTTGTCATTTTCAAGCTGTTAATATACTGCCTTCTTTGAAAGAAATAATCGAAAGCAGATACTATTATCATAAATACTATTACCTTAGCAAGCATCTCCAAAACTATAAAAAAGAAAAGATGCATAGCTTGAGAAAGTTCCATATTAGTCATATTAAATAATTCACTGCTTTTTCCATATATAGTAGTAAAAGTAATAAATGATATAACTACCATTTTAAATAGAATTTTTGCCAAGTTCATTAAGTTTTGAGATGATATAAATACCCTTTCTTTGAAGTTAGACCAAGTAGGTGCTATTCTTTTAAAATTAGGTTTTAATTTCTTTGTAGTAAATAAGAACTGTGTCTGCGCCAAATTAACGCCAACACCAACTACCAAAGCAACCGCCATAATTATTCCGGCAGTTTTTGCTAAAAGAACAAATATCTCTAATAACATATCTGTATAAGCAGCATTATTTATTGAAGCATCAGCATTAGATATTTTATTCATTACACTAATAAAGAATTGTGATACTGTATGGGTAAAATATGTAGTTAAAAGAGCTATTACAGCTATTGAAACTGCTAAAACTAGAGTCTGATTTATTTCAGCAGAGTTAACAACACGTCCCTCTTCTTCTCTAGCCTTTCTCTTCTTTCTTTCTGTAGGAAGTTCAGTTCTGCCTTCATCTTCAGGAGAAGCAAATAATGTTAATACATATCCTTTTCCTGTAAGACGCAAATATTTTCTGTATAGCTTAGCTTTGAATATAATGAACAATTCAAATATAGAAGAAAGTATTTTTTTAATCATACTGTTCCTCCAGATAAGAAAGTTATTATATTATTAACATCTGCTATAGTAGTTTCTAATACTTTCATAAAATTAGAAACAAGAACTGGTATCAAAATATAATAAGCAGCCACGCCAACAGCTATCTGCATAGGAAAACCAAGCATTAAAATATTCATCTGAGGGGCTGCCTTCGCTAATAATCCCAAACTTAATGATAATAAAAACAAAGTAAGTATTATAGGCAAAGATAAAGAAAGAGCTACAGAAAATAAAGAACTCATATAATATATCATTCTGTCTATAACACCGCTAAACGATGAAGTGAATACCGCCTTTGAAGCATCACTCAATACAGGCATAGCCTTAAAGCTATAAAATAAAGTTCTAACCACCCAGCTTGGTCCGTCTATAGCTATAAATATTAATACCGCTATCAAAGACTGAAGCTGTCCTAATACAGGAACTGCAACC
>CASGDY010000258.1 GCA_949300355.1 uncultured Brachyspira sp. | reverse complement strand
TTTTTAAATTATTTATTAAAAAAGAATGCAAATAAAAAGGAGGGCATTAAAGCCCCCCTAATAGTTATATATATTCTCTAGTTAACTTTCTAATTAATTGAAATTAATTATTGAGCACCGTCAAAAGAAGGTAAGTACCAAGTTATACCTGTAGTAGTTTCGAAGTATACAGGAACACCATTTGATATTTTTTCACCAGTTTCTGGGTCAACTACACCTTGTCTTGTTCCGCTGTTATTAACATCCATCTCGAAGTACCATTCAAGATCTTGAGTAGGTCTTATATAAAGCTCTGTATAAGCTCCCCAAGCCAATTTATGTGTTACAGAAGAGTCAGCATATAAAGTAGTAGTACTGCCATTTATTGTTTTAGCTCTTCCGCCGTATGCAGCTGTATAACCTAAAGAAGGCTCAACATAAAGAGATACTATATCGCTGTTAGCAGTGATTCCTAATACAGCAGCAACAGTTACATCATAAGGGCTTTTTTCCCATTCGTTTTTATAAGAAACTCCATTATTATAGCTGGAACTATCAAAGAAAATTGCTTTATTTTTACCATAAATAGCTTCTCCAGCTCTAACTTGATTGTTAGGTGCATATCCTTTTAAAGAAGTATTGAAAGCAACTTTCAAATAAGGATTAACAGTTACATTTCCAATAGGAGTATTTAAGAAATAGAATCTAGTTTCAAAGCCAACTGACTGAGCAATATTATCAGTTTTATATATGTTAGGAACTTCATTTTTGTATGCAGCATGTCCGAATTTGAAATATACTCTTATGGCATTGAAAGCATCTATTCCAGTATAGTATCTTAATTGAATATCTGTGCTTACTCCTACATAATCTTTATCATAATTTATGCCAGGATTTGCATCTACAGCAATATTCCTAGGATTTTGAGAAGTAGCTATTTGTACAGGAATAGCTATTCTTAAATTGTTATTTAAAGCATTGATCATAAGAACAGGAGTATGAACGCCTAATCTTTCATGAATATAAGTATAGTTATAACCAACACCAATACCGAAAGGCTCAGAAGTATAGCCTATACCTGCAGAAATAGTAGTTGTTAAATCTACATTTCCAGTATCACCTGTTGTAAGTATGTTTCCCCAAGCAGTTGAAGCAGCCTGAGATCTGAAACCGAAAGTACCTTTAATAGTACCGTTGCCTAAAACGAATCCTAATTGATCCATTCTAGCTCTGAATTGGTTGCCATGTACTAAGAAGTCAATCCATGAATCTCTGTCACCGTACATACCGAAAGCAGATGCACTAGCTATAGTTAATAAAGCCATAGCTGTCAATAAAACTTTTTTCATTGTTTTTTCTCCTAAAATTTTTATATAGTTAATACTCATTATGAGCAGTAACTTCAAAATAATTTTAGGAAACAACAAAGATTTAGAGGATCTTTATTCTCCGTAAAAACAGTTAACTAATAGGAAAGTTATACTGTTTTTACTAGTGTAGTAGTTTGGAATAATAAGGATTTAGAGGATCTTTATTGTTCCTAAACATTGGTTATAGACATTATAAGCAATCTTTTTTTTTTTAATGTCTATATCGTACCAACATTTTCATTCTAATAAATTTACATAAAAAAGTCAACACTAATAACCATAAATTTATAAATTTTTTAAAAAATTATAATTGAATTATATAAAAACAGTTGATTATTTCATTGGTAAAAGTTAGTTATAAAAATTGTTAGAGTATAGTAAATTCCAAAGTCATTTGCTATAGATTGAATATGGGCAATTTTTATTAGTAATAATAAATAGTTAATTGAATTTTTTATAGTTTATTTTTTATTATTGCAAGCGATAGACTTATTATATATAAAAAAATCTCGCTTTAAAATATCTATAAGCCGCTCGATTTTTTATTTATGCATTATTTTTTTATATATCATTATTTATTTTATAAGTTATCAGCTTCTAATTTATCGATTTAAAAAAAGTTATAATATAATTAACATGTAATTTGTAAAAACTAAGTGCCGCTAATTAGCTTATTGAAAAATAGAATAGCAACAAAAAAGGGACTGATTTATGCAATCAAGTCCCCATAAATTTTTTAATAATTAATATTATTTATTAAAATTCAGGCAAATACCAAGTTATACCTGTAGTAGTTTCAAAGTGTACAGGAACATTTGAGCCGTCAGTATTAGAGTTATTAACATCCATTTCAAAGTACCATTCAAGATCTTGAACAGGAGTAATATAAAGCTCTGCATAAGCTCCCCAAGCTAATTTAGCACCTTTTTCTTTTCCGCTGCTTTGAGCTGTGTAACCTAAAGAAGGCTCAACATAAAGAGATACTATATCGCTGTTAGCAGTGATTCCTAATACAGCAGCAGCAGTTACTTCGTAAGGATTTTGATCCCATTTTACATCTTTTGACATATATGTTGTACTCATAATGCTTTCTCCTGCTCTGACAAGAGTATTGCCGCTAGCTAAAGCAGTATTGAATGCAACTTTTAAGAAAGGATTAACTGTTGCATTTCCAATAGCAGTATTTAAGAAATAGAATCTAGTTTCAAAACCAACTGATTGAGCAAACATATCTCTATTAGCTTGAATATCTTTATATCCTGACTGTCCGTATTTAACATATAATCTTACTTGATTGAAAGCATCTATTCCAGTATAGTATCTTATCTGTATATCAGTGCTTACTCCTAAATAGTCTTTCCATTGATTTTCTGTACCTTTTCCGAATGGCTCTTTTGATACAGCTGCTTGTACAGGAACAGCTATTCTCAAATTATTATTTAAAGCGTTTACCATAAGTACAGGAGTATGAACACCTAAAGTTGTGTTATAATAAGTAAAGTTATAACCAACACCGATACCAATCATATCAGAAGTATAACCTATACCTGCAGAAATAGTTGCATCGAGTCCTGCATTATCTGTTTGTCCTGAAATAATATTTCCTAAAAGAGTTCCAGCAGCTTGAGATCTAAATCCTAAAGTACCTTTAATAGTGTTGTTTCCTAAAACAAATCCTAATTGATCCATTCTAGCTCTGAATTGATTTCCGTCTGTAAGAAAATCAATCCAATCGTCCTGATCTCCATACATACCAAATGCGGATACACTTGCCATAGTTAATAAAGCCATAGCTGTTAATAAAATTTTTTTCATTTTTTTCTCCAATTTTATTCTCTAAAATTAAAATAATTTTTACTATTATACAATAAAATTACAGAATGTAAATATATGTAAATTTCAAATTAAAATATATTTGTATTGTTTGATTGTATCTATGTTGAAATTTTATATTTCATATGATTTTATATTAATAGAAAATTATATAATATATAAATGGAAGAAAATCATTAAAGTATACATTTTTTGTAGTTTAAATTATAATTCCAACTTCTTCATTAATTGTATACTGAAAATTTTTAACTTTGTCAACTATTCGCCTACACCCATTGGGTACGCTTCGCGGAGGCATTCCGCACGGTACTGCAAATTATTATGGATAGCCAACTATACGTGCGACTGATTACTTATTATTACACAAAAAATATAGTCTATATTACTTATGAAACATATTTTGTATTTTATATCATTAATAAATTAAAATTAGATTTATAAATAACTCACAATTGACAAAATATAATTGTTTAGGTATATACTGAAAATTTTAGAGTTTGTCAAAATTAATTTTTTAATTTAAAATATTTGCAGGGCTTTGCTGCGAAGCACACAGACATGCCGCACCCCAGTTCTTTTACCGACGCTCTGCGTGCCGTAGGCAAGGTACCTTTCGGTATTGGTATAAGGCACAGCCCCCTCGCTGTGCGTGCCGACGAAGTCCACCTACGGTGTCGGCAGGCGAGAACCAAAAAAACTGCATTTGACGAAGTCCGCCTTCGCTCTGCGTGCCTGCGGCAAGGTGTAACCCAAATTTTAGGTATTACCACACATTTAATACATATTATAATAATATAAGGTTGCAGCAATTGCGTTTTCGCGAAGCGTGCCTGCGGCAGCAACTTTGACGAAGTCCGCAGAGCGTGTGCGTCAAAAAAGTTGATAATACATTTACAAAATATAAAAATTGACAAAACATAATTATTTAGGTATATACTGTGTTGAAATTTTATATTTAATATGATTTTATATTAATAGAAAATTACATAATATATATGGAAGAAAATCATTAAAGTATACATTTTTTGTAGTTTAAATTATAATTCCAACTTCTTCATTAAGTGTATATTAGTGTATATTTTTAAACATTATAAAAGTAAGTTTGTCATTTTATAAAAAAGAGGCCGACTCTATTAAAGCCAGCCTCATTAATTTCTGTTAATTAACTTCTAATTAATTAAAAGCAGGTAAATACCAAGTTATACCTGTAGTAGTTTCAAAGTGTACAGGAATATTTGAAGCGTCAGTATTAGAGTTATTAACATCCATAGCACCTTTTTCTTTTCCGCTGCTTTGAGCTGTGTAACCTAAAGAAGGCTCAACATAAAGAGATACTATATCGCTGTTAGCAGTGATTCCTAATACAGCTTGAGCAGTTACATCATAAGGATTTTTATCCCATTTACTGCTTTTATCTGCCCAAATACCATTCTTACCATTATTATAGCTAACAATAGTATCTCCTGCTCTAACTTGTGTTTCTCCTCCAACTAAAGCAGTATTATATGCTACTTTAACAAATGGGTTGATGCCTACATTTCCTACAGTAGTATTTAAGAAATAGAATCTAGTTTCAAAACCAATAGATTGGGCAAATGCCTCACCCTCACCAATTAAGTTATTACTGATATCTTCTCCTTTAAATCCTGATTGTCCGTATTTGAAGTATACTCTTATAGCATTAAAAGCATCTATTCCAGTGTAATATCTTAATTGAATATCAGTACTTACACCTAAATAGTCTTTTTCATGAACATATACAATGTTATTAGGATCACCATCAAATACACCATGACCATTAAAAGGATCATGTGAAACAGCTATTTGTACAGGAACAACTATTCTTAAGTTATTATTTAAAGCATTTATCATAAGAACAGGAGTATGAACACCTAGTCTTTCATGCACATAAGTATAGTTGTAACCAATACCAATACCAAAAGGCTCAGAAGTGTAGCCTATACCAGCAGAAATAGTAGTAGTTAAATCTACATTTCCTGTAGTACCTGTTTTAAGTATGTTGCCCCAAGCAGTTGAAGCAACCTGAGATCTGAGACCGAAAGTACCTTTAATAGTGTTGTTTCCTAAAACAAATCCTAATTGATCCATTCTAGCTCTTAATTGATTTCCGTCTGTAAGAAAATCAATCCAATCGTCCTGATCTCCATACATACCGAAAGCAGAAGCACTAGCTATAGTTAATAGAGCCATAGCTGTTAATAAAATTTTTTTCATTTTTTTCTCCAATTAATTTTAATTATTATTTAGATTATATAATAAAAATTATATAATGTAAATATATGTAGATTTCAAATTTAAATATATTTACATTAGTTATTAATTTATAATATCAGAATTATTTTTTATTTAAAACATTTTGTACATATAATAATACTTGTATAGAAATTATTGAAATAATACAGTGG
>CASGDY010000257.1 GCA_949300355.1 uncultured Brachyspira sp. | reverse complement strand
ATTACTATACCTACAGAATATATTTCTTCTTTAGATAATTCTTTAATATCTTCTTCTGTAATATCATCTATAACATAATCATTATTATTGATCTGCATTCTTACATATCCAGCTTCTCTGGTTTTTTCTATAATCTTTTTTATATCTTTTGCATCATTATCATCAAAAGTAAATCTATGATTAAATGAACTATGATACAAAGGTGATATTATAACAAGTTTATGTTGGTTCATAGTATCAACAATTTCAGTTGCAAGTATAGAAGGAGTTTCAGCTTTTAAAGTATCTTTATCATTACAATGCGGACAATGAGGTTTAGAAACTCTAGCAAAAATTAGTCTGAAATAGTCATAAATTTCTGTAACAGTTGCAACAGTAGAACGAGGATTCCTGCTTACATTTTTTTGGTCTATTGCAATAGCTGGTGCTAAGCCTTCTATTTTGTCAACATTAGCATCTTCAAATCTTCCTAAAAATCTTCTTGCATAAGTAGAAAGCGATTCAACAAATCTTCTCTGACCTTCTTTAAATATAGTATCGAATGCAAGAGAAGTTTTTCCGCTTCCTGATACCCCTGTTATAACATTTATTTGATTTTTAGGAAGTGTTAAACTTATATTTTTAAGATTATGTTTATTAGCACATTTTATTATTAATGAAGTATTTTCTTCTTTTTTTGTTTCTTCTGTTTTAATAGCCTCTTTTTTCTTTTTTGAAGGCTTTAATATTTCTTTAAGTTCTTTTGCAGTAAGAGATTCTTTTACTTTTATTATATCTTCAGGCTTACCCTCAGCAACGACTCTGCCTCCTTTATCTCCGCTTAAAGGTCCCATATCTATAATATGATCAGCACATTTAATGACGTCCAAATTATGCTCTACAACTAAAACAGTATTGCCTTTCTCAACAAGTCCGTCTAATGCTTTTAATAATTTCTTTATATCCTCAAAATGAAGTCCTGTAGTAGGCTCATCTAGTATATATAAAGTGTTTCCTGTAGATATTTTATGAAGTTCGCTTGCAAGTTTTATTCTCTGAGCTTCTCCTCCTGAAAGTGTAGTGGAAGGCTGACCTAATTTTATATATCCAAGTCCTATATCTTCCATTATTTTTAATATTCTTGTAATAGAAGTTATACCGTCAAAAAATTCTATTGCTTCTGATACACTCATCTCAAGAACATCATAAATAGTTTTGTCTTTATATTTAACATCTAAAGTTTCTGCATTAAATCTCTTTCCTCCGCATTCCTCGCAAGGCACTAATACATTAGAAAGGAACTGCATTTCTAATTCTATAACTCCTGCACCTTCACAAGTAGGACATCTTCCGGTTTTTACATTGAATGAAAATCTTCCCTTATCATATCCTCTCATTTTTGCAAGTTTAGTAGCTGCAAATAAATCTCTTATAGGCGATAAAACTTTTGTATAAGTTGCGGGATTGCTTCTTGGTGTTCTTCCTATAGGAGACTGATCAACTTCTATAACTTTATCAATATTTTCAAGTCCTTCTATTCTTTCATGACTTCCTGGAGTTAAAGTCTTACCATAAAAATGATTATGCAATGCACGCATTAAAATATTTTCAACTAAAGTAGATTTACCGCTTCCAGAAAGTCCTGTAACAACAATAAATGAACCCAAAGGAAATTGAACATCTATATTCTTTAGATTAAATTGATTTGCTCCAATTACTTTTAAAAACTTTCCGTTTCCTTCGCGTCTTTGTTTTGGAATTTCTATATCATCATCTCCGCGTAAATATTTAGCAGTATAAGATCTATCAGATTTTATAAACTCTTCATAATCACCAATGCCTACAACCTCACCGCCATTGACTCCTGCATTAGGGCCTATATCAATTAAATAATCTGATTCCTCCATAGTTTCTTTATCATGTTCCACAACTATGACAGTATTATTTTTATCTCTTAATGTCTTTAATGATTCAATTAATTTTTTATTGTCTGATTGATGCAAACCTATTGAAGGTTCATCAAGTACATATAATACGCCTTCAAGTCCGCTTCCTATTTGTGAGGCTAATCTTATCCTTTGAGATTCTCCGCCTGAAAGAGTAGGAGAGGCTCTCTCTATTGTTAAATAGGTTAATCCCACTTTCACCAAAAATGTTAATCTATAAATAATTTCTTTTACTATAGGAGCACCGATCACTTCTTCATTTGGTTTTAATTTTAATTTAGTGAAATAATCATATAAATCTTCTATAGTCATTGAAGAAAAATCAGCTATAGTTTTTCCATTAAATTTTACTGACAAAGCATCTTCATTAATT
>CASGDY010000256.1 GCA_949300355.1 uncultured Brachyspira sp. | reverse complement strand
GCTATTGGAAAAGTTGTAAGTTTAGAAAAAGATAATGATGCTATAGGGCTTTATGCTGTTATAGAATGGTTTGATGAGAGCATAACAGAGAAAAAATCTTTTTATCCTTCTATTGAGATGGTTGGAAAAAAATCTTATGAAGATGAAGATTTTATTTACTGGGAGAATTGCGAAATAAAAGCTGTTGCTGCTGTGGAATATCCTGCAAGCCGTAATGTTGATTTGCTTTGTGCCAGTGCAATTATCAGTAATGAAGAAAATGTTAATGGAGAGTATATGCAAAAATTAAAAACAGTATTAGAAAAATTAATTAGCGAAGAAAAAGAAATAGAAAAGCAAGCTAGAGATGAGTTTGTTTATTTGTTTAGAAATGATGAAGAAATTCAAAATATTATTATTGATATGATAGTAAAGAAATTAAAAGAAGATAATTCAAAAGATAAATCAAGTAATGCATATAAACAAAATTTAAATAATTTAGATAACGGTAATAAAGAATTAAATCTTTCAGCCATAACTTATGGAGATTGGTGCAATGAATATGCAGAGAGTCAGAATGCTGTAAGATGTTCTTCAAAATCAGAAAGCTCTACATTTATAAAGGCAAGAAAACTTTTCAAAGCAGGATTAAGCAAAGAAGAAATAATGTCAATAGTGAGAAATGATTTAGTACCTATCGGAGTAGGAGGCGGAGAGAAAATCAACTTATCAGCATTAAGCGAAGAAAACAAATACAGCGAGATAGCAAAACTATTTAAATAAAAATTAGTAGATAGTTAAATATTTTAATATGTAAATATAGATTAAATCATGCAAATGTGCAATAAAAAAGTTAGTCGACCAAATAGTCACCCTTACAGGTGGCATAACAATAATAAACGAGCCGACCAAGTAGGTACCCTTCGGGTAAGTATCCAGCAATTTATTTGCTGGCTTTTAATAGCGTAGGCGACCAAGTAGGCACCTTTATAGGTGGTATAACAATAATAGGAGTTATAGTGGCACAAGGTTCTATAATAAAAGCTGGTATTCATAGCGATGAAGCTAATTTAGCAAAAAGAGGATTTCCTGTATCAATAAAAGATGATAATGGGAAAGGAGTTTTTTCACTTTATAGTGAAGGTTCAGTATTTATAGGAGTTGCTTTGGAAGATGCATTCTCTTATAAAGAATTCGGATTAAAGCCAAATACAATATCAGTTTGCTATGAAGGAATAGTAAATGCAGTTGTAGCTGAAAGTGTTATAGCTGGCGATATTGTAACGGCATCAGATAAAGGATTCAAAAAATCATTAGACGGACATGGAGTAGGAATAGTTATAAGAGGCGGAAGCAATTATGCAGAGATACTTTTGAAATCTGTATGATGTGTATTTTAACTAAAGTTTCAAAAATATATCAAACATAAAAATCTTAAATATATTATTTTTGTAATAATATTAAATATTTTAAGAATAATTTTTATTAGCAACAAAATAAAGTGAGCCGTAGCAGCCGGCAACTTTAGTTGCTGGCTAATATTAGCGAACCAAGTAGGCACCTTTACAGGTGGCATAACAATAATAAGCGAGCCGAAGCCCTTGACTTAATTTATTAAGTCAAGCCTGAGTATAACAATAATAGGAGTAATGATGAGCATACCTAATTTACAAAATATACAAAATAAACTTTTTCCAATAATCAATAAAGAAATGCCTAGATATATGGGGCAGACTAATTTCGTGAGTAAATATATACCTGAAATTTTTGTCGGTGTTTCTCAAGGAGCTATTGGAGGCGATTTAGATAATACAGCTTTCAATCTCAAAAATATGTATGGAGGTACTTCGTTAGGAGATTTAAATATTTTCAATGAGTATCCTAAACATGAGGCCAGAGTTTTTAAAATGGAGCCTGAGGAATATTATATTGGAATAGATATTAACAGAATAGAAGAAATCAATGAGCTTTATGCAAGAGATGAGAAAAAAGCCGGAGAAGAAATTTTAAATTATATTGCACAAAAACTTGTTTCAAGACTTGGGCTTTTAAGAGAAAGAAATTTAGCAGCAAAGGTTACAGATGCAGAACTTTATGGAAGCACAAACACTGTTGATTTAACTGCTAAGCCAATAAGCACTTGGACAGAGGCTGATATTGACAATTTCTTTTCTTCATTTATAGATTTAGCAAAATATTTGAATTATGCTGTAGGCGGAAATTTATTTAATGATAAGATGGAGCTTCAGGATAATGGACAGAAACTTTATATCGTTATTCCAATAGATGTATATATTAAACTTCAAGGATTATTCAGATTATTTTCTAATTATATATCAATGATAGGAAATGATGCTAATGGAAAATATAAAGCATTCAGACCAGATATTTTTAATGCAGTAACAAGCGGAATTAC
>CASGDY010000255.1 GCA_949300355.1 uncultured Brachyspira sp. | reverse complement strand
ACAGCACAGCACAGCACAGCACAGCACTAATCTACTATTCTTATTTTTCAAGAAAAACAATTCTTAATACTATAATTCTAAAAATATATTCGGTAATTTTATCTTTGTCTTATATAAAAAAATACTATTTTTATATACCTTATATATAAAATATTCAATATAAATATTGTTAGGAGAATTATATGAAAAAATTATTATTTATTATTTTATTAAGTATATTTGTTTTATCTTGTAAAGATAAAATAACAAGTCCTATTGATAATCCTATAGGTGTAACTGTTAATCCTTATGGTATGACTCCTTTATCAGCGGTGTACACAACAAAAACAGTTAATACCACACCTATAACAGTAAAAGTAAAAGGGCTTTATGGAGAGCCTGATATAATACATACTTACCCTGCAGGTTATGGTAGAGAGTTTGAAATACATGGTATGTTTCCAGAATCTATGAATACAATTGAAATAAATGACGGCGGAAGAGTAATAACTAAAAATGTTAATATTGGAAGTTTGTTACTTAATGGTACAGTGATACAAAAAAAATATGATGTAGAAATCAATAATTTGCCAGAAGAAAAATATACTAATAATCCAAATTTATATTTTGTTACTACTCTTCTTTACAGTAGTGGTGATAATTCTCCTTGGAAAGGATTTATAGGTATGTCTGATAATGGATATTTAAGATATGCTAATACAATTAATTCATATTTTGTAAGAATATATATTGATAATTCAAAAATATCATTTTTTTATACTTCTGAACAAGGAGCTCCAAATGCTGGCCCGTATGATTTACTTGGTAATAGAATTACAAAATATCCAACTTCCTCTCATCATGATGTTATAAAAGTCAATAATAATTATATTTACCTATCATATTCAATTTGGGGGCAACAAGACAGATTAGTAGAAATGAATAGTTTAGGAGCAAAATTAAGAGAATTAAGCTTTGGTAAACTAATACAAAATGCATTAGACTTGCAAACATATCCTCAAGATGAGGCAATATTTAAACAAATAGTATTTGGAGAAGATGTAAATAATATATATCAAGATTCTAGTGGACAGCAAAAACCTATAGATTGGTCTCATGCTAATTCTTTGGTTTATGATTCTTCTACTGATATTTTATATGTGTCTATAAGGCAGAGAGGAGTAATCGCTATAGATTATTCACAGTGGAAATTGATATGGTGGATGGCTGATGAAACTTTATCCACTGAGGTGCCTGGAGCAATACCATATAATATACATTTTAAAGATTTAAATTCATTAGAACCATATAGAGTAAAAGGAGATGGAATGAATGACGGACCTAAGAATCAGCATGCTTTATTTTTGCTTGCTAATGGTAATTTGGGTATGTTTGATAATCAGGGAGATGAAAAAACTAATCCAAACGGTTCAAGATACGTGGAATATAAAATAACAGGCACTCATGGTAATTATACAGCGGCTAAAGTTTATGAATATAGGGATAGTTCTTTATATTCCCAAATTATGTCAGATGCCGATTTTACAGGAGAAAATTATCAGAATTTATTACTCGTATATGCATATCCAACAGCTAGAATATTAGAAATAGAAAAAAATAGTAAACGAGAATTATTTAAACTATCTTTACCTTTTGCAACTCATAGAGTAGAAAGAATGCCTCTGTATTATGATGAGGGAAGAGTATATTCAGAGGATTGCAACTTAAAAAATCCTAATTAATTATTTAATTAGAATACAATTTTAAGACTTGGTTACAATATTGTAATTAAGCCTTTTATATTATATTTTTTAATTGTTTAGTTCCGTTTATCTACTTTTGATTAATAAATAGAATTTCAGCTTAATTTATTTAATTATAAAATATATTATATAAAATAATAGTATTTATTGTTTTATATAATAATATAGGTGTAGTATGTATAAAAAATACTGTTAAAATTAATTGACAATTTATGTAATTTGGGTTATAATCAATAACTGTACAAAATCTAACAAAATTCAAAAAATAGGGTATGTGTATGAATTATGAAATATTAGCTGAAAATGTCCGCTTTTTTACAATATCAGCGGCAATCTTAACATTAGCGTTTGCCTTCTATTTCTATAAATGGATGCGTAAACAGGATGAAGGTAATGAAACTATGAAAGAAATAGCTTCGCATGTTCGTTCCGGTGCTATAGCTTATCTTAAACAACAGTATAAAGTTATAGCTTTCTTCTTTGCCGGAGCTTTCATTATTTTTGCTATTCTTTCTTATGCATTAAAAGTTCAGACTTCTCAACTTTGTCTGGTTTCTTAGGTATGAAAACTGCTACTTATGCATCAGCTAGAACTGCAAATGCTGCTAGTAAATCTTTAAATGAAGGTTTAACAATAGCTTTCCGTTCTGGTGCTGTTATGGGACTTACTGTTGTAGGTCTTGCTTTATTTGACATTTCATTATGGTTTATAGTATTAAATGTATGGCTTGATAATAGTTTATTTGGCACAGACTTTTTAAACTTAGCTGCTACAGGTATAACTAAAGGTACTGCTGAATATACTGCTGCTAAAATGCACTTTGTAACTACTACAATGCTTAGCTTTGGTGTAGGTGCTTCTTTCCAAGCTTTATTTGCTCGTGTTGGAGGCGGTATATTTACTAAAGCTGCTGACGTTGGTGCTGACCTAGTAGGTAAAGTTGAAGCAGGAATACCTGAAGACGACCCAAGAAACCCTGCTGTTATAGCTGACAACGTGGGCGATAACGTAGGTGACGTTGCTGGTATGGGTGCTGACCTTTATGAATCTTATGCAGGTTCTATACTTGCTGCTATGAGTTTAGGTTCTGCTGCTTTCGGATATATTAATCCT
>CASGDY010000254.1 GCA_949300355.1 uncultured Brachyspira sp. | reverse complement strand
ATAATTTATATATATTAAAAATAATATAAAATTATAAAAATTCAATTGAAAAATAAAAAAAAATAAGTTATCATATTATAGTTTACATAATAAAATCCGATAATCAATATTGCAGGTGTTTATGTGTAATATAAGAGAAGCACATATAGAAGATGCTGAAAATGTTGTAAATTACATAGTAAAAGTGTCTGATGAAACGAATTTTATGATGTCTGATTCCAGTGAAAGAGAATTAGATGTAAAAAAAGAGGAGGAATTTTTACAAAATATACAAAAAAGCATAACAACTAAGATGTTTTTATGCGAAATAGACGGTGAAATTATCGGAATATGTAATTTGAAGGGTGTTGATAGAAAAAGAGTAAAGCATAGAGTGAATTTAGGAATAAGCGTATTGAAAAAGTATTGGGGTAATGGTATAGCCAAAAGACTTATTAATTATGCTGTAGCCTATGCTAAGGAAAATTCTATAAAAAAGATAGAATTAACTGTCAGAACTGATAATGAAAGGGCCTTAAAACTATATAAATCATTTGGTTTTTTTATAGAAGGTGAGATAAAGAGCTTTTTTTGTATTGATGATGTTTATTATGATTGCTATATAATGGGGTTGTTTATTTAGTTTGATACTGTATATAAAATTTTGTACACTGTATTGATACTGTAAATAATATATGAGCGATAAAATTTATTATAATGGATTGTAAATTAGTTAACATAATACTTGACTATTTTATGATAATATGTTAACTTTATTGAAGTCTTAAACATTATCGAGTTTAGAAGAAAAAAGATTAGAAAAAAATTATAAAATTGGAGTTCTTAAGATGCGAAAGTTTCTAATGGTGTTTTTGGTATTATGTTTACTTATACCTGCAGCGGCTTACGCTCAAGAGAATACTCAAATACCAATACCTACGATAGGATTAAATGTTACTCAGGCTCAAACACCTCAGCAGGTAAGTTTAGGTCTTCAAATATTATTTCTTTTAACAATATTGTCTTTATCGCCGTCTATTATAATAATGACAACGAGTTTTATAAGAGTTTCAATAGTATTAAGTTTCGTACAAAGGGCATTGTCATTACAGGAAACCCCACCAAGAGCATTGATAATGGGGCTTTCACTATTCCTTACATTTTTTATAATGATGCCCACATTAACTCAGGTCAATAATGAGGCACTGCAGCCGTATTTGAACGGATCTATAGGTGTCAATGAATTATACAGCAGAGGCATACAGCCTATAAGAATGTTTATGTTCAACTCTTTAAGAGGTGAAAACGGTATGAAGAGTTTGGATTTATTTCTAAGTATAAGTGATACTAATATAAGGCTTAGAGATATTCAGACAGTAGATGATTTGAATAGAATACCCACTATAGTAGTAGTTCCTGCATTTATAATAAATGAGCTTACTATAGCATTCAAAATGGGAATATATTTATTTATACCGTTTATTGTTATAGACTTGGTTGTTGCTTCTATACTTATGGCAATGGGTATGATAATGCTTCCGCCTATTATGATATCTTTGCCTTTAAAAATAATTTTGTTTGTTGCAGTTGATGGCTGGAAACTATTAATACTTCAAATAGTTCAAAGTTTCCAATAATTATAAAAAGTATTTGGCTTTTATATAGTTAATTTATTTTAAGGAATTGTTATGAGTGATACTTCAATTATCGTTTTGGTGCAGGAAACATTATGGGTTTTTATGATTCTTTCTGCTCCTGTTTTGGGTGTATCAATAATAGTAGGTTTGATAATTTCTATACTTCAGGCTACTACAAGTATTCAGGAGCAAACTTTAACATTTGTTCCAAAGATGATAGCTATGCTTGCCGTTATATACATGCTTGCTTCTTGGATGCTTAATTATACAAGTGCTTTTACTGTAAGACTATTTAGCATACTTCCTAGTATAGCTAGATAATAAATGTTTATAATAGGTTAGGAACAATAGGAAATGGATAATTTTGTTAATTTTTTCCAGATTTACCTGCTCATTATGGTAAGATTTATAGCTATACTTATGGTAGCTCCTTTATTCTCATCTAATGTTATTCCTAATAGTATAAAAATGGCACTTGCTTTTACAGCTGCTGCTGCAATATTTCCTTTGGTCGCTGATATATCTGTTCAGGCTGCTCCTACTTTTGTTGAATATTTTTTAACACTTGTTAATGAGGCACTTATTGGTATATTAATAGGATTTTTGATGTCTATTATATTTGCTGCCTATCAGGTTATGGCAAATTTCTTTGATATTCAAATGGGATTTGGTATATCAGAAACTGTTGACCCTATATCTCAGGTTGCAGTTCCTGTATTAGGACAGCTTCAGTCTTTGATAGCGGTATTAATATTTATAGCTATAGACGGACCAAGCTGGGTGGTTAGAACTTTATTTTA
>CASGDY010000253.1 GCA_949300355.1 uncultured Brachyspira sp. | reverse complement strand
TCTAAAATATCTCTTATAGTTTGAACTTGAGGAAGAATCAATCTGCCTTTAGGGGCTTGAATATCCTGAGGCATAACAAGCATTACTATATCATCTTCTTTTATTATATGCCCTGTTATACTTATTTCTTCTGTTTTTGGAATTGTTAATTTTATAGTTTCTATTAGTTTATCTATATTAATTTTATTGTTAGAATTTATAGCACTTATTGAAACAGTTTCTAAATTAAAAATTTCTTTTATATCTTCTTCTGTGTTTTTATAATCAGCATTTAAATCTATTTTATTTAAAACCGCTATAACAGGTATCTCCAAACTTTCAAGTTTATTCTTCCATTTCAGCTCTAATGAATAATCATTATCTATAAAACTGGCATCAAAAACAAGTAAAGCTATATCGGATGACTCCATTATTTTTTTAGTTCTTTCTATTCTTAAAGCTCCAAGCTCTCCCTCATCAGTATCAACAATAGTACATGCTCCTATACCATTTATTTCTATAGCCTTTTTAACCGGATCAGTAGTTGTTCCTGCAGTATCAGAAACTATTGCTATATCCTGATTGGCTATTGCATTTATAATACTAGATTTACCTGCATTTCTTCTTCCAAATATTGCAATATGAGTTCTATTTGAATTTGGTGTATCATTCATATTTTTCCATATCCTATTCATAAATAAAATTAATTCAGCTTTCTTAATGCATATATTAAAAACATATATTAATAGATACAATTAAGAAAACTGAACCAATTATAAAATGAGTAACCCTAAATTAAAATTTGAAATCTCTTCTTCCCTCATCTATGCCTTTTAAAGAATCTACTAATTTTGACTTTACCTTTTCATTAGGCACTTTCTCTATTTCATTTATTATAACTTTATCTATAGATTTTTTAGTTTCTTCTTTGGCATAATCATTCTCATATTCTTTTAAAGTTATTATAGCATTGGCCTGACAGAAATTTTTTATTTGTCCGCTTTTAGCAAATGCCATGAATCTGTCGCCTGTTCTTCCCTCTCTATAGCAAGCAGTACAAAAACTTGGAAGATAATCTATATCAGCAAGCCATTTTATAATATCATCTAGTGAACGGTTATCTGAAATTTCAAATTGTTTAGAATTTTCTTCTTCCTCCTCAACATATCCTCCAACGCTTGTTCTTGATCCTCCGCTTATTTGAGAAACTCCAACTTCTAAAACTTCTTCTCTTGATTTCTGACTCTCTCTTGTAGAAACAATAATACCAGTATAAGGAACAGCTATTCTTAAAACAGCAACTATTTTTTTGAATAAGCTATCAGTAATAGCATTAGGAAAACTTTTAACATCAACATCATCGGCAGGTCTTATTCTTGGTACGCTTATAGTATGAGGTCCGCATCCAAAAGTATCCTCTAAATGTTTAGCATGATAAAGCATAGCAGTAAAATCATATTTATAATTGTAAAGCCCGAACAATACTCCTATACCTACATCATCAATTCCGCCTTCCATAGCTCTGTCCATTGCCTCTGTATGATATTCATAATTACTTTTCGGGCCGCTTGGATGAACTTTTTCATAAGTAGGTTTATGATAAGTTTCTTGAAATAATACATAAGTACCAATACCTGCATCTTTTAACTTCTTATAATTTTCTACTGTAGTTGCTGCAATATTAACATTAACCCTTCTAATTGCTCCGTTTTTATGCTTAATGCTGTATATTGTTTTTATTGATTCAAGTAAATATTCCATACTAGCATAATCAGGGTCTTCTCCTGTTTCTAATGCAAGTCTTTTATGTCCCATATCCTGTAATGCTATAACTTCAGATCTAATTTCGTCTTGAGTTAATTGCTTTCTAGCTATATGTTTATTTTTAGCATGATAAGGACAATAAACACATCCATTAACACAATAATTTGATAAATAAAGAGGAGCAAATAAAACTATTCTCTTTCCATATATCTCTAATTTTATTTTCTTTGCTATTTCAAACATTTCATTTTCAGCATCTTTGTCATTGCAAAGTAGTAAAGCTAATGCCTCATTAGGTTCAAGCCCTTTCATTTCTTTAGCTTTATCTAATATATCCCTTATATTATAATTACCGCTTTCAACTTGAGATATTGTTTTTAAAATTTCTTCGTCATTAATAAATTCATTTGCATTTCTTGATTTTGAATCGTACTTGAATAAAGTAACAGAAGACATAATATAAACTCCTAATAATTAAACTGATATTGATATATTATTTTTTATTGGCGTATAATGCTTTGGCAGAAACACCTTTTAACATACCAAGTTTACCTGTTAAACTATTAATTACATCATTAGGAGCATTTAAGACTATACTGATTATATTTATATTCTCTTCTCTATAAGGAATTCCCATTCTCCCTATAATAAAATCACTATTATCATGCAAAATTTCGTTGACTTTTGCTATACTGTCATTGTCTTCGATTATTATACCTATAAGAGCAATTCTATTATTTTCCATAAATCAGATAAAATATAAAAATTAAAACATTCCTTCATGATAAACATTAACAGTTATTCACTTAGGTAGTAGTATTATAAAATCATAAATATTTTTGTAAATAGTATTTTATAATTTTTTTAATTTTTATTTTTCTATTCTAAAGAAACTCATAACAGACTGAAGTTCTTTGGCATCATCATATAATGCAAGTGAAGAAGCTGTGGACTGTTCAACTAAAGCCGCATTCTCCTGAGTAATAGAATCCATTTCTGTCACTGCTTTATTTACCTGATCTACTCCGGATTGCTGTTCCAATGCTGCAGAACTAATATCTTTAATAATATTTGCTGTTTCATCTATCTCGGTTTTTATACTCATAAATAATTCTTCCTGACTCTCTACTATTTTGTTAGCTTTAT
>CASGDY010000252.1 GCA_949300355.1 uncultured Brachyspira sp. | reverse complement strand
ATGAGAGAAGAAGAATTAACAAAACTTTTGAGAGGCAAAGAGCCTGAAGATTTAAGTATGGAAGAATTAAAGAGAATAATACCAATGGTAAAAGATAAAATAATAAAAAGAAACTTAATTAATATTTATAAGTCAAAAGAAATAGGCTGTAAAATTAATGAGCTTCCTTTGATATATGAAACTGATAATAATAAATATTCTGATATAAGTAAGTTTTTAGGCAATATACCTACTCCATTTGATGATTAAATATTTTTTGAAGGAGTGAGAATGATAACAACAATAACAGTAGGAGAATTAATAGAAATTCTTAGTGAAGTAAAAAATAAAGATATGCCTGTATATGTAGGGGAAGAAAAATATCAAAAAAATATAAAGAAGAACAATAATGGTAAACCTATTTTAAAAATAAAAAGCAAATATGGAATAATAAACGGCGGAGATGCACTTACAGCTTTCATATTGGCATTTAATAAAGATAGTAAAATATAAAAATTATTAGGGGGATAGTACAATGGATAAAATAATTAAACATCAAAAAGAAGAAATAGCTTTTAAGTGGGACGGCATATTAAATGCGGATATTCAAAAAGCTATAGATTTAAAATTAGCTTTTATTATACCTAATCATCCAGATGACAGAAGTCTTTTTGTAAAGACAGGAGAATATCAGACAGCAAAGAAAAAAGAAGCGGCAAGAGTAAAATACTCTAATGTACCTATAGGTTATTGGGTGGTTATAGATGATTTTGTTTTTGATAAAAGCGGTTCAGATATAAAATATATGAAAAAAGCAAAAATCATAAAAGATAAAAACTTCTCAAGTAAATACCATATTATAAGCGATGAACCTAGTTTATTTGATGATGAGAGTAAAGAGAATAATGCTGAGGAAGAAAAAGAAGTTAAAGAACTTCATGGAAAATTAAAAGAAGCAGTAAACAACTTCTCTGATAGAACAGGTATTAAAGTAGAGGTTTGCTGATGGAACATTCATTTAATATAGCTATAGCAGAAAAATATGGAATGCCTGAGGCAGTTCTTTATAATCATTTTCTTTTTTGGATAAAAAAAAATAAAGCTAATGCCAAAAACTATAGAGACGGCAAGTTTTGGACATATTCATCGGTAAAAGCATTATGCGATTTATTTCCGTATATGACTAAAAATCAGATAGAGTATGCTTTAAAAAAACTTATAGATAATAAAGTATTAGTGAAGGCTGTTTATAATGATAATAGTTATGACCGAACTAGCTGGTATGCTTTTTGCGAAGAGCCTGAAGATTTAAAAGCTATAGCAAACCCTTATAAAAAAGAGGATAAGAAAGAAGATAAGAAAGAGGAAAATTCAGAAAAGGAAAGCGGAAATATACAAAATGGAAATAGTAATTTTCAGAAATCCATTTCGGAAAAATCAGAAATGGAAGAAGAAAATTTCCAAAATGGAAGCAGTAATTTTCAGAAATCACATACAGATATATTAACAAATAGTTTAACAGATACATTAACAGATAATATAACAAATACTTCGTGCGAAAAAAATGCTAATGATTTCACAAATCCCTACGGACTTCTGAATTATCCGAATTGGAATTGGTATAATTTTAAGCAGGCTTATCTGTATTGGTATTCGCTTCTTACCGGTAAAGCTGTAAACGATATTATTCAAACTTTATCCAAAAGAGATATAGGCTCGGATAAAATAACTTGGCTTGAAAATGGTTTTAATAAACGCAAGGTAAATGCCGGAGTAGCAATATTTGAGACTTTGGAATATATCGCTCAAAACAAAGATTGTCAGCAAAATGTTTATCTTAGGTCTTCTAATTATTTAGATGGTATCATAATGCGTTTGTCAGATATGAATTTGGCAGAAAATGACGGCATATCTACTGAAGGCACAGGGCATTATCCAAATCCTACATTTGATAATTTTAAATATTAGGATGCATAAATGGGAAGATACGGCATCAATAAAGATACACAAAGTACAGAAAATATATCAGTATCTAAAATTAATTATGGAGAGCATAGAAATAAATATAAAAAAGAGCTTTATAATTTATTAAACGGCATAGAAGAAAATTCTCTTAATTCAAAGACAATTCTACAGTTTTATGTTCTTCTTAGAAATTATGGTGTATATGCTGAAGATGATATTGACAGTGCTTATAAATATTTTGAGGATAAAGATGTAAGATTTATTGAAAAATTGGCAGTATACTTATCTGATTTAAACAATAAAAGAAAAATATATAATGCTTTAAAATTAATACTTAAATGTATTGATAACATAAGAGATTTTTCAAATAATGGCTTTTATCTTGATTTTCTTGAAGATTTAAAAGCAGTCTGCGGTTTAATAGTAGCTCCTTCATATAATAATTTCATAGAGCCTAGCATATATACTCATAATAATATTTTCAAAGAA
>CASGDY010000251.1 GCA_949300355.1 uncultured Brachyspira sp. | reverse complement strand
TCTGCTGATTTATTTATTTTTTCGTAAATATCTTCTATAAGTACCGTAATATCTTTAGCTGAAGCCTGTGAGTTTTGTGCTAAATTTCTTACCTCGCTTGCTACTACTGCAAAACCTCTGCCTTGATCTCCTGCACGGGCTGCCTCAACTGAAGCATTTAAAGCAAGTATATTAGTCTGAAAAGCAATATTTTCTATAACTTTAGTAATGTCTCTGATTTTAGCACTGGACTCATAAACCTCCTCTATCATTTTAGCAGTATCTGCTATAACACTTCCGCCTTCAGCAACAGCATTTCTTGAAGATATCATAACATTATTACCGTCTACTGAGTTCTGTGCCGATGATTTTATAGTAGAAGCCATCTCTTCCATAGAAGAAGCAGTCTCTTCCAAACTTGATGCCTGATACTCCGTTCTCTTTGCCAAGTCTTCACTTCCCTGATAAAGCTCATTTGCAGCATTTGCTATCTCTTCAGAAGACATTAATATTTCCTTAATCATTTGTGAAAATTTAGACTTCATATCATTAAATGAATTTAATAATTCGCCTATCTCATCGTTTCTGGATTGTATATAAAAAGATGATGCCAAATTTCCAAGAGATATTTCTTTAGCTTCTTTAACTATATTCTTTATAGGGCTTATGCTTCTTCTTATATAGAAAACAGAAAATACAACTGATGCGGCTATTCCTATGATACCTATTATACTTCCGCTTAACAGCATTTTTCTATTGGCAGAATAAATCAGGCTTTCCGATATTCCGATTCCAGAGGTCCATGGCATAGATGACATTTTTTTATAGAAAACAAATTTATCAGTGTTGAAATAATTAAATCTTACAATACCAGAAGAAGAATTTGAGGGGATATTAAGATTCATAGTTTTCTTAAGCTCCGATGCTATATTATGGTATACAATTTCTCTATTATCATTCATTATAAAAATACTTTTTTCTGTCGAAAAATCATTGCCGAATCTATATAAACTATCTCTCATTATTAAAGACCATTCTATAAAACCTATAATAGCACCCGCATAATTATCATTATTATCTAAAATAGGAACTATAATTGGAAGAATAAAACCATTATTCATATCTGACTCATATATGGTTTCTGATATAGATACCTTATTTTCCTGCTTAAAAATATTCCATAAATCAGGATATATTTCAGATATTCTTCCTCCTATATTTGTATCTCCTGTATATGATGCTAATATTTCTGAATTTCTTGAAAGTATGTAAGCATTTGTTATATATTTATTATTATCAAGCACTTGAGTTAAAGTAGTGAAAACATTTCTATTTCCGTTTTGAATATAATCAAGCATTACAGGCATAGAAGCGTAACTTTCCATAAGAAGTATTTGATTTTCTATAGATATATCTAAATAACAATAACTATTGCATCCGTCTACAGTTGATATCATATATTGATTTGCATAATTATCAATTTCTGATGATGCCAGATTAATTAAAGAAACTATTATAAAAACACATATCATTATTGTGACAATATTTACAATTAATGGAAGTTTTACTGCTATACTATTAATTTTTTTCATATAAAAAAACACCTCTAGTTAATATAATTCAGCATAAATAAAATTATTTTATAATTAGACGTTTAAAAAACAAAAAAGTTTCGTTATAAAAAAATTTTAACTATTTTTATGCTGCAAAGATATTAATACTTATAAATAAATAGTCAATAGCAAATACATAAAAATAATTTTTATTTAACTCTAAAGAATGACATAAGATCCTCTAAATGTTTAGCCTGATCCAACAGCGATTTAGATGCTGATGTCGCTTCTTCTACTAAAGCAGCATTTTGCTGGGTTATACTATCCATTTTAGCTACAGCTGTATTTACTTGATCCACTCCTGCTTCCTGTTCTACTGCTGTATGACTTATATCACTCATTATCTTAGAAGTTTCTTCTATCTTAGATTCTATATTATTAAATATTTCCTGAGAATGTCTTGCCATTTCTGCTGACTTATTTATCTTTTCATATATATCATCTATAAGTAAAGTTATATCTTTAGCTGATGCTTGTGAGTTTTGTGCTAAGTTTCTTACTTCGCTCGCTACAACTGCAAAACCTCTGCCCTGATCTCCTGCTCTTGCTGCCTCTACGGAAGCATTCAAAGCAAGTATATTTGTTTGGAAAGCAATATCTTCTATAACTTTAGTAATATTTTTTATTTTAGCACTGGATTCATAAACATCTTCTATCATTTTAGTTGTGTTTCCTATAACAACAGCACCTTCTTCAACAGCATTTCTTGAATCTATCATAACATTATTTCCATCAACAGAATGCTGAGCAGAAGATTTTATAGTAGAAGCCATTTCCTCCATAGAAGAAGCTGTCTCTTCCAAACTAGAGGCCTGATATTCTGTTCTCTCTGCTAAGTCCTCTCCGCCCTTATATAATTCAGTAGCAGCATTAGCTATTTCTGTAGAAGCATCTAATACATCTGTTATAACACTTACTATTTTATCTCTCATAACCTGAAATGAATGAGATAATTCGCCTATTTCATCATGTCTATTCTCTATACTAGTACTTAAAGCAAAATTACCTTCAGACATATCATGTGCTTCTTTTACTATAAATTTTATAGGTTTAATAGTACCATTTATATAAAGAACTGTAACTAAAGCAGAAACTATTACACCAATAATTCCTATTATGATACCAATTAATACCATCTTTTTGCCTGGTGCATACAATAAATCATCAGTTGTTCTCTCTACCATTATCCATTTAGTTGCAGATAATTTCTTGAAGAATGCTGATATTCCTACACCCTCTCTTACATAACTAAGAAGTCCTGATGTTTCATTTTCCGGTATTATAAGAGATTCTGTGGCTTTAGAAAATAATCTATCCTTATTATTATGATAAACTATTTCTGAATAATCATTAATAATAAAAAGTGTTTTTTCTGTTGAAAATTGATCTTTTGAATCTTTTAAACTTTCATCAATTATTTTTCCCCAATTCACATAAGCTATAAAAGCTCCAACTACAGTATTATTGTTATCTTTAACTCCTTGCAAAACTGGAAGTATTATATCATTTCCTTCTTTGTATATACTATAAGATAATGTAGTTTTATAATTTTGAGCAACAAATGATGTCCATAATCTATTATACTTTGTGGATATATCTGTACCTGTTAAATCTTTACTTCCATCATAGCTTTCAATTACTTTTCCATTCAAATCAAGCATAAGCAAATCTATTATATAGTCATTATTATCAAATAATACTGTCATAGTTCTTACTGCTCTATTTTGAACTTCTTCACTACGGCTTGAAACATATTCTTTTATTGTAGGAATATTTGCATAAGATTCTATAAGTGTAGATTGGTAAGATAGTATGCTATCTATTAGGGATGAAAAACCATTAACAGAAGTTTCAAAACCTGAGGCAGTTACATTATTTAATTCTTTAGTTGCTAAACTGATTGAAACGCTTATAATTGTTACCGATAATATAAGTATCATTATTATAACCATTAATGGTATTTTAAACATTATACTATCGAATTTACCCATTTTAAAAGCTGTACTTACTTTTGAAAATTTTACTTTCTTCATAATAAAAATTTACCCCATATATTCTGATGCAAATATTTTATACACAAAACAATTATATGTCAATATTTTTGTTCTAAAATATTTGTTTAAGAGCCATAGATATTGCACATTTTTGGTTTAAAAAAAGAAGGTATTCCTTATAATTTAAATTATCACAACAAACAAAAAGGAATACCTATGAAACAATATAATACAAATCAGAAAAAAAAGATAGTATTA
>CASGDY010000250.1 GCA_949300355.1 uncultured Brachyspira sp. | reverse complement strand
TTAATTTAATTAATTTGCATAGATATTTTTTTATTAGATTTTTTTGATTAGAATTTTATTAGGACTTTTGTATTATGACAATATATGAAGCAAAAAATAGAGATGATGAATTAATAGATAAACTTTATATAATATGGGAAAAATCTGTAAGAGCAACTCATTTATTTCTTAAAGAAGATGATATTATAAATATATCCAAATACGTTAAAAAATATTTAATAGAGATAAAGCATTTAATAATTGCAGAAATAGAAAATAATATTATTGGTTTTATGGGCATAGAAAATAAAAAATTAGAAATGCTTTTTCTAGATCCTGAAGTTATAGGAAATGGCATAGGCAGAAAATTAATACAATATGCTGCTTACAATTATAATATCGAAGAAGTATCAGTCAATGAACAAAATACAAATGCATACAATTTTTATAAGCATATAGGTTTTGAAGATTATAAAAGATATGAATACGATGATCTAGGAAATAATTTTCCTATTATTTATATGAAATTAAAAAATCTATAATAAAATAAAAACTCCCCAGTATTCTAAAAATATCGGGGAGTTTTATGCATCACAGCAAAATATTTTTTACTGTAATGTTACAACATAATTCCATTGAGGAACAGGATATCTTCCTGTTTTTCCAACTGATCTGCCGTTAGCATCTGTAATTTCTGCTTCGGCATATAATAAGTATCTTCCTTTAGGCAAGTACTTTCCGCCTGCAGAAGTTCTTCCTGCGAAGTAGAATTGTGTTTGAGCCTGTCCGTCCAATACATATATTTTAGGCAAATAGAATACTAAATCTCTGCTTAATATATTATAATTGTTATCTACTCTTCTAGCATATACTCTTATTTTAGCATATTTTCCTTCAGCAGGAGATTTTACTGCTAAAGTTATTAAAACAGGGTTAGTTCTAGTAGCAACGAATCTATCATTATAATTGATGATAAATGAGCTTATTCTAACATTTGTTTCAGTAGAAGACATTGTATTCATAATATTATCATTAGGTCTAAGAGTATTAGAACTTGTTACCAAAACTGTATTATCAGTATTATAAGTATAAGCTGAACTGCTGTTATTTGGTTTAGAAACAGGAGGTTTTATATCTGGTATATCAAGATTATTTCCTGCCTCATATAATCCGTTATCTGTAAGATTTATAGAAGAATCTTTATTTGTTGATTTAGTGTTTGTATTATTATCTGTTAATATGGTGTTATTTGTAGCTAAGAAATCTTTTTCTTCAGGAGTTATATCCTCGCCGAATATATCATCTGTTGTTAAAGTATCTTCAGGCATATCATTTGTATTGGCTGCACCGAAATCTAAAATAGGTATATTATTGCTGCTCAATATGCTCTTAGTAATAAAGAAACCTGCAACTAAAATTACAAGTAATATTACTATTATAATTATAGGTTTTAATTTTGCTTTCATTTCGTTAGACATAAATTCCCATCCATGATTATATTTTATTATATTAATTTTTCGGTAAAAATATAAATTGTTTAATAAAAAAATATAATTATAAAATGAAAATTATTTAATCCCATAAGAAACTTTTCAATTCTTTAGATAAATTAAGTCCTGCAAGTTTCTTTATGGCTTTTATCTGAATCTGTCTTACTCTTTCTCTTGTAATATTTAATTCTTTTCCAGTATCTTCAAGAGTTTTAGCCTCTTTTCCATATAATCCGTATCTTGATATGATAACTGTTCTCTCTTTTTCATCCAAACATTTAAGAGCTTCTGTTAAAGTATCTCTCAAACTATCCATAAATGCCTTTTGATGAGGAGATGGGAAATTTTTATCTTCTATTATAGAAGTCATATCATTATTATCAGAATTTCTGAAAAAAGAGTCAACACTAGCAGTATCCTGAGTAAATATCATAATATAAGATAAAGTTTTTCTATCTATTTTCATTTCTTTAGATATTTCATCTATTGTAGGTTCTCTGCCTAATTTCTGAGTAAGTGTTTTTGATGTTTGTATACTCTTTTTTATAAGTCTTGCTATATGCATAGGGAATCTTATAATATGTCTTTTACTTGATATTTCTTTAACTATACTCTGTTTTATCCACCAAACACCATAAGTAGAAAATTTGAATCCTTTTTTATATTCAAATCTTTTAACAGCCTCTATAAGTCCTATATTTCCTTCATCTATGATATCAATAAAAGGTACTCCGCTGTTATAATATCTCTTGGCTATACTTATAACAAGCCTTAAATTAGATTTTACAAGCTTATGCTGTATAGAATCTATTTCTTTATCTATCTCTTCTATTTTCTTTAAAGACTCTTCATCATCATTATTTTCTAATGCTGCTCTATTTTCCCGGCAAACTTCAAGGCGCTGCCATAAATCAAGTTCTTCTTCTTTAGTGAGTCTTCTTATTTCACCTATTTGCTTTAAATATACGCTAACAGGTCCCTTATACTCTTGATTAATATCTTTTTTTAACAATTA
>CASGDY010000249.1 GCA_949300355.1 uncultured Brachyspira sp. | reverse complement strand
TCAATCCTGCTTCACGAGCACCGTCAGCTAGGGATTTTATTTTTCCATGATATATATATCCGTTTCTGTCAAATACAACTTCACTTATATTTTTCTCTTTTGCTCTAGTAGCTAAAACTTTACCTATTTCTTTAGCTATATCCACATTCTTACCGCTTTTTAAATCTTTTTCTTGAGAAGATGCTGATGCTAAAGTTATGCCTTTGCTATCATCTATTATTTGAGCAGATACATATTTAAGACTTTTATGAACTGTAAGTCTTGGACGCTCTGAACTTCCTTCTATTTTTATACGAATACTTCTTTTTCTTCTTTCGCGTTGAGCTTTAATTTTTTCTCTTAAACTCATAAAAAACCCCTTACTTAGCAGCCTTTTTACTTTCTTTATATTTTACATGCTCGCCGTCAAATCTAACACCTTTACCTTTATAAGGCTCAACAGGTCTTTTCTTTTTGATATTCATAGCAAGCTCGCCTACTTGTTCTTTATCATTGCCTTCAATAGTGATTTTAGTATCTTTTTCAACAGTTACTTTAATACCTTCAGGTATTTTCATTTTTACATCACTAGAAAAACCTAATTGCAATGTTATAGTATCTCCTTGAACATTAGAACGATAACCTGTACCTTCTAATTGAAGAACTTTTTTATATCCGTTAGTAACGCCTTCTATCATATTAGAAATAAGCTTCCACACTAAACCTAATTGTGCAGAGTATTTAGCTTTATTTTCTTTAATAGCTTTCTCGTCAGTACTTTCAATCTTAGGAGGTTTAACCCAAAGAGAATTATTTTCGAGTTCAAATATTATATAATCAAAAAACTCTCTTGTCAACTCCCCTCTTTTACCTTTTACGATTACTTTATGTCCGTCTATCTTAACTTCAACGCCTTGAGGTATCGCTATAGGTTTATTTGCCAATCTACTCATTATTAATACCCTCTTAATAATTTATTACCAAACATAGCATAAAACTTCGCCGCCGACTTTTTCTTTTCTAGCCTCTTTATCTGTCATTACACCTTTACTTGTAGATATTACAGATATACCGAAACCGTTTTTTACTTGAGGTATAGTGTCTACTGATGTATAAACTCTTAAACCTGGAGTTGATACTCTTTGAATTCCTTCTATTACTGAACTTCCCTCATAATATTTCAAATCTATTTCTATGCGGAAGAAATTTTTATCTTTTACTTCTACTTTTTTGAAGTCATTAATATAACCTTCTTTCTTTAAAATTGCAAGTATATTTTCCATTTTTGTAGAAAAAGGTATAGTAACAGACTCTTTTTTTGCTCTACAACCATTTCTTATTATAGTTAAAGCATCTGCTATTGGATCATGTACACTCATTCATATTCTCCTTAAATTACCAACTAGACTTAGTTACGCCCGGTATCAAACCTTTATTTGCTAAATCTCTAAAACATATTCTGCACATCTTGTACTGTCTTATATAAGCACGAGGTCTGCCGCATATTGGGCAACGATTATATTGTCTTGTTTTATATTTTTGTTTTTTTGTAGCTTTAACTTTAAGTGCCAATCTAGCCATTATTTATTCTCCTGACTTTTAGGTGCTGCACGGAATGGCAAACCAACTCTTTCTAATAAAGTACGTGCCATATCGTCATTATCTGCAGTAGTTACTATTGTTATATTTAAGCCTTTTACGGCATCTGTTTTATCAAAACTTATTTCTGGGAATATAGTATGTTCTTTTATTCCTAAATTGTAATTACCATTACCATCGAAACCTCTTCTAGGAATACCTTGGAAGTCTCTTACTCTTGGTAATGCTATAAATATTAATCTCTCTAAGAAGTCATACATTCTTTCGCCTCTTAAAGTTACTCTGCAGCCTATAGGCATACCTTGTCTTAATTTGAAGTTAGCTATAGACTTTTTAGCTCTTGTTACAACAGCTCTCTGTCCTGCTATTTGGCTTAGTTCTTCTACAGCAGAATCAACATATTTTTTGTCTGTTACAGCCTGAGTTACTCCCATATTGATTATAATTTTTTCTATTTTAGGGATAGCCATAGTAGAGCTTAAATTCATATCTTTTAGAAGAGACTGTTTAATCTCGTTTTCATACCTATCTTTCAATACTGACATAATTTATTTTCTCCTACTTACTTATCAAGAACTTCGCCTGATTTTTTGGCATATCTTTTTAGTTTACCGTCTACTTCTTTTCTTCCAACTCTAGTAGCTTTTCCTGCTTTGTTTACTACCATTACATTGGATATATGTATTGAAGCTTCTTTCTCAACTATTCCGCCTTTTTGATTCTCTTGGCTTTTAGGCATAGTTTTTTTAACCATATTGATGTTTTTTACTAAAACTCTGCCAGCTATTACCTCAACAGTATCGCCTTTTTTTACTTTGTATTTTGTCTTACTTAAATCTTGTTTCTTTATCATAATTATATTACCTCTGGTGCAAGTGATACTATCTTCATAAAGCCTCTGTCTCTAAGTTCACGAGCTACTGGTCCGAATATACGTTTACCGCGTGGCTCTTTTTTATCATCTACTATAACAGCAGCATTCTCGTCAAAACGAATATATGAACCGTCAGGGCGTCTAACTTCTTTTTTTACTCTTACTATTACAGCTTTTACTACTTTACCTTTTTCTATAGAGCAAGTAGGTATTATATCTGTTACAGAACAGATAATTACATCACCTAAAGTAGCATATCTGCGTCTGCTTCCGCCTAATACCTTAATACATTTTAACTTTTTAACGCCTGTATTATCAGCTACATTAAGAGTGCTTGGTACTTGTATCATAGTTCTTACTCTCCTTCAACCTGTGAAGAAACTGCTGCTTCTGGAGCATGTTTTTCACGTTTTAAAACATTCTCTACATCGCTGTCTATAGAATCTTTTTCTATACGCTCTGCTTTCTTGATTATTTTTGTTAATCTGAATTTTTTATCTTTACTAAGAGGTCTGCACTCTATCACTCTTACTAAATCGCCTTCATGACATTCATTTTTTTCATCATGAGCTTTATATCTTTTATTTTTACTAATAGTTTTACCATAAAGCGGATGTTTCTGCTTGCTTTTATAGTTTTATCCATTTTATCAGAAACTACAATTCCCTCAAGTACTCTTTTATATTTTTTTGCTTTGCTTTCCACAGTAATACCTCACTATTTTTTTATGCCAAGTTCATGCTGACGAATAAATGTCTTAACTCTAGCTATATCTTTACGAGCTTTCTTTAATTGATGAGTTTGTCTAGCATCACCAACTACTTTCTCAAATCTATGCTCTTGATATTCTTTTTCTAATTTTAGAAGTTCACCTTTAAGCTCTTCTAAACCTAATGACTTATAATCTTTAGTGTTCTTAGCCATTATATAGCCTCCCTCTTAATGAACTTAGTTTTGATAGGGAGCTTGAAACCAGCTAGTCTGAAAGCTGATTGAGCTAACTCTTCTGGAACACCTGCTATTTCAAATATTACTTTTCCAGGCTTAACTACAGCTACCCAATATTCAACGTTACCTTTACCTTTACCCATTCTAGTTTCAGCAGGTTTTTTAGTATAAGGCTTATCAGGAAATACTTTTATCCACATTTTACCTACACGTTTAACATGTCTTGATATAGCAATACGTGCAGCCTCAATTTGTCTATCTGTAAGCCATACAGGCTCTAATGCCATAAGACCATAATCTCCGAAAGTCAAATTACTTCCTCTCTTAGATTTGCCTTTCATTCTGCCTCTATGATGTTTACGATATTTCATTCTTGATGGTTGTAACATTATCTATCTCCTTTGGCACTGATAACTTTACCTGCATCATCTTGTTTATGTTCTTTCTTATCAAGAATTTCACCCTTATAGATCCACACTTTTATTCCGATAATACCGAATGTAGTAAGTGCTTCTGCAGTGCCATAATCTATATTAGCTCTCAATGTATGTAATGGTACTGAACCATTTTTGTATTGTTCTGTTCTAGCAATATCAGCACCTGCTAAACGACCAGAACACATAACTTTTATACCTTTAGCACCTTTCTTCATAGCTTGAGTTATAACACTTTTCATAGCTCTTCTGAAAGCAACACGCATTTCTAATTGACGAGCTACGCTTTGTGCTGCTAAATTAGCATCTAACTCTGCATCTCTTATTTCTGTAATAGAGAAATGAACTGGTTTTTTAACCATTTTCTGAACAGTTGTTTTTACAGTTTCAACTCTCTGTCCTTTAGGACCTATTACAACTCCTGCTCTTGCAGTAGAGATGAAAATATTGATTCTATCTGGGAAACGTACTATTTGTATATCAGATATAGCAGGGTCAAAAGACTCTTTTTTTCCGCCGATTTTCTTTTGTTCTTCTTTTAATGTTTTATAATAATAATTCATTATATAGCGTCTGATAGATAAATCTTCATGCAAACTGTCTGCATAAGTTCTGCTATTAATTCCGAGTCTTAAGCCTATTGGACTAACCTTTTGACCCATAGTTTATACCTCCGCTGCTTTAGGTGCTTCTTCTGTTTTAGCACTCTTAGCTTTTAATTTTTTCTTTTCAGGTTTTTTATCATCACTTAAAATTATAGTAATATGTGAAAGTCTTTTTAATATTGGATCAGCACTACCTCTGCTTGCTGCACGTATTCTTTTAAGAGTAGGTGCTTTATCAACATAAGCAGTTTTTACCCATAATGTATCTGGATTGATATTTCTTGATTGGAATATAGCATTAGCTATTCCGCTCTTAATAGCCTTTTTTACCCATAATGTATCTGGATTGATATTTCTTGATTGGAATATAGCATTAGCTATTCCGCTCTTAATAGCCTTTCTTAGAACTACTGATGACATCTGAGGCATTGTTGCTAGATTAGATATAGCATGGTTAACATACTCACCTTTAACAAAAGGAAGCAGTCTTGCTACTTTTCTGCGGCCAATGCGTAAATAACGTACCTTTACTTTATAATCCATAGTCTAAATCCTTATTTCTTACCTACTTTAGCGGCACCGGCATGAGATATAAATTTTCTTGTTGGTGCAAATTCGCCTAATTTATGACCTATCATATTTTCTTGTATATAAACTGCTACAAATGTTTTTCCATTATGAACATTTATAGTAAAACCTATCATTTCTGGAATAATTGTTGAAGCACGGCTATAAGTTTTTATTTGATGCTTATTATCTCCAGCTTGTATCTTCTTAAAAAGATTCTTATCTACAAAAGGTCCTTTTTTAATAGAGCGAGACATTACTTCTTACCCCCTCTTCTCTTGATTATTAATCTGTCAGAATACTTGTGTTTCTTTCTAGTCTTGTATCCCTTAGTAGGTACACCTGTAGGTGAAACCGGATGTGGGTTACCCTGTCCGCTTTTACCTTCACCACCGCCATGTGGGTGATCTACTGGGTTCATTACAACACCTCTTACTTTAGGTCTTCTACCTTTATGTCTAGTAGTTCCAGCTTTACCGTCTGTAGTATTGAAATGATCTAAATTTCCAATCTGACCTATAGTAGCATAACAATTTTCTAGTATTCTTCTTTCTTCGCCTGAACGAAGTCTTATTACACAATAACCGCCTGATTTAGCTGTTATTTGAGCACCACCTCCTGCTGCTCTAACAAGCTGACCGCCTTTTCCAGGAGTTATTTCAATGTTATGTATTATAGTACCTAATGGAATTTTTTTCAATGGTAAACTGCATCCAATTTTAACTTTTGCATTTTCACCGCTTACTACTCTATCGCCTACATTAAGTCCCAATGGCCATATTATGTATCTTTTCTCGCCATCTGTGTAGTGTAGTAAAGCTATACGAGCTGTTCTGTTAGGATCATACTCTATAGAAACTACTTTAGCTTCTACATCATGTTTATCTCTTCTAAAATCTACAAATCTAAATAGTTTTTTATGTCCGCCTCCGCGACGACGCATAGTTATACGACCATTTGAACCGCGTCCGCTTATACGTTTTTTTCCGCATACTAATGATTTACAAGGCTCATTTGTTGTAATATCCGAAAAATCTACTACTGTACGATAACGCAAACTTGGTGTTGTCGGTTTAAATTTCTTAATAGCCATCGGTATCCCTCATTATTTTACTATATCTATTGATTCTTTGCCGTCAAGAACTATTATCGCTTTTTTATAGCTGCGTGTATATCCGCGTCTGCTCATTCTGCGATTTTTCTTCTTAGGCTTAACATTTATTATCTTACAATCTAGCGGATGTACATTGAATATTTTCTCAACCGCTTTCATCAATTCTGTCCAATTAAAAGTGAATACATGCTCATATTTTTTAACCCTTAATTCTAGCATTTAATTTAGATAAAGCTGTTTTAGTAAAATATACCTCATCAGCATAAAATAAAGGATGTATAGACATACTGTCTGCATTTACAAGCTTTAAATCTTTGATGTTTCTTAAAGATAATAATAATTTATTATAATTATCTCCTAAAGATTCATCTTTACCTACTACAAATGCCACCTTTCTTGTATTTGGTTCTTTAACCTTACTTATAAAACTAGCCATTCTTTTTGTTTTTGGAGCGTCAAAAGTAAAATCCTCAAAAACTTTAAGAACATTGCTTCCATATTTTAAAGATAAAACAGACAATAGAGCCTTACGTTTCATTTTCTTTGGCAATCTGTAGCTATAATCTCTAGGCTTTGGAGTATGTGTTTTACCGCCGCCTACCCAAATTGGGGATCTAGTAGAACCTGCTCTAGCTCTTCCTGTGCCTTTTTGTCTCCAAGGCTTTTTACCGCCTCCTGAAACTTCTGCTCTTGTTTTTGTAGAGTGAGTTCCCTGACGTCTGTTAGCTAATTCATTTTTGATTGCTTCGTAAAGTAGATTATTGTTAACTTCTGATTTAAATATCTCGTCA
>CASGDY010000248.1 GCA_949300355.1 uncultured Brachyspira sp. | reverse complement strand
CAATGTCATTTTATTATTATCATTTCTTATAGTTTCTAATATTTCCAAACTTGCTATTGTGGCATAATCCAAAGTCATTGAATCTCTTCTATTATATAGTTTAATATTTGCAATATGCTCAAGAGAAGTTTTTGAAAGTTCCTGTATATAAAATGTAGTTGATCCTAATAAAGATATTAAAAGAGGCTTTTCTTCTATACCGAAACTTTTTAATGATACCGTTTTAAAATGATTTGTTAATGTTTTATATGCATAAGAATGTTCTGCGGTATAGTTCGGAGTAGTGCTGTAGAATATATTATTAAATTTATTTTGAATTTCTTTTATAATAACACTTTCAGAAACTGATTCTATAGTCATAATTTCTTTAGGAGAGAATCTTATAATTTCTTCTGTAAGTTCATTAATGATTTCTTTTAAAGCTTCATTATGATTTTCTAAATTGGAATTTATTTCTGTGGCATAAAGTTCTCCTGTAGAAATATCGCATATAGATAATGCAGCATTTTTTTCGCTTTTTGACACTATTACAGAAGCTAAATAATTATTACTTTTTGATTCAAGGTATTTATTTTCAGAAATAGTACCTGGAGTTATAACCTGAGTAACCTCTCTTTTTACTATACCTTTTGCAAGTTTTGGGTCTTCCATTTGATCACATATAGCAATCTTTATACCAGATTTAACTAACTTTGATAAATAATTGTCTATAGCATGATAAGGAACTCCTGCCATAGGAACATTAGCTCTCTTTGTAAGTGTAAGTCCCAATATATCGGACACTATTTTGGCATCATCAAAAAATACCTCATAAAAATCCCCCATTCTAAAAAGAAGTATACTATCACTATATTTATCTTTTATTTCTTTGTACTGCCTCATCATAGGTGTGAGTTTTTGATTTTCTTCTTTTTCGCTTCCAAAAAATGTTTCTTGCATTATAGTTATCCGTTTATAAATTTTTTGATTAGTATAATATATTTTTGTTCTTTAATCAAATTTGAATTTTCTTTCTTTTATATACAAAATAATAAAATATATAATATTTGACAAAGTATAAATATTTCATTATAATAATTTTATGGAATTGAGATCAAATAATAACTTTAATGTTTTAAATGATTACTTTGTGAGATATCTTTTCTCCGATAAAGGCAGTGAGGCAATATTATTAGACTTTATTAATTCAATAATGCTTGATTCTGGTATGAAGACTTTTAGATCTGTAGAAATATTAACTCCTTTCAATTATAAAGAAAACTATGAGGATAAAGAAACTATTGCAGATGTAAAATGCATTACACAAAATGGAACAGTTGTTATCATAGAAATACAATTACAAGGTAATTCAAGATTTCCAGAAAGAATATTATATTATTGGGCTTCTAATTACAGTAAACTTTTGAAACAAGGCGAAAAATATGATGCTTTAACTCCAGTAATTAGTATCAATTTACTTAATTTCAATTTAGATGATAATGATTCTATACATTCTTGTTATATGATTTATGACACCAATAAAAAAAGATTACTGACAGATCATTTGCAGATACATATAATAGAATTGAAAAAATTCAAATATAATACATTAGAATATGATTTAAATTGCTGGCTTAAATTTTTTACTATGAAAGATAATGATAATAAGGAGGTTATAATGTCAGAATTAGTGAAAGAGAAACCTATAATGGAAGAAGTACAAAGAAGATATAATAACTTTATTAAAGATAGATTAATGATGAATGAATATGATAAAAGACAAGCATATCTTTATGGCAATCAAATAATGCTGGAAGAGGAAAGAAGATTAGGAAGAGTAGAAGGGAAAGAGGAAGGTATTAAAGAAGGTATAAGGTATAGAACAAGAAAAATATTCTCTAGCTAGAAATATGAAAAATAAAAATATGGATTTAAATCTTATAAGCGAATTAACAGGACTTAGTATAGAAAAAATAGAAAAATTATGATATAAAAAATTTATATTTTGAGTTCTATTTATAAATATGAATATGCTTTTATATAATGGGCTAATAAAAGAGAAATTATAAATGACAATAATATTATCATAAAAGTAGAAACAAATATTTTTAGTGTAAATGTAAAGAAAATCGCTATTATAATAGAAGATATTATTAAAGATGAAATAAAAGATATTATATAACTAGCATTTACAAATATAAACCTGCTCCAAGGATTCATAAACTTCGATGACATTATATTAAAAACTGATAGCATTGCTGATGATAATAATGAGTTTGATATACTTAATAAAATAATAATGTATTTATCTTCATAAAATAAATATAAGGCTATAAAAACTAATGTATACACAAATGATATTAATAATATATTTGAAATGCATTTAATGTTAAAGAAATGCTTATCTTCATTTATAAAAATTTTTTCTAATATAAAATATACTGTATTAGCTAGTATTATAGAGATAAAATTAATAATAGGAAGAAGAGCATATCTAAATACTGCTGCTTTATTGAAAACAATTTTTGTAATCATGATATATAAAATTAATGATATAACAAAACCAATAAAAGAAAATAGAGTTTTATTTTTTATTTCTTTATTGTAATTTTTGAAAATGTTAGTATAAACTGTACGGGAATTGATAAACATAAATACTGAAAAGAAACTAAATAAATATACTGCATTAAATGTTATTAAATTAAAATGGTTTATATTTAGTAATGCTGTTAAATTTATTAAAGCTGATATTAAAGAGATTATTAAATTAACTCTTCCTTTGTATTGATATATTGGAGATGCATATTTGTTCATAATATTATTATATACTTTTTTCAAAATTAAACACTAAAATATTAATAATAGCGGATATAAATATGCAGTCTTTTTGCTTCTCGCTTCGTATGTGGCAATACCAATACTATACCTAAAGGTACTCCTTTCAGTCGCAGTACTTCCTTCGGTCGCAAAAGAAGTGGGGTTTGGCACGAATGTGTGCTTCGCAGCAAAGCCCCAATAATTAAATTAAAAATACTATAACCATTTATTAAATTAGTGTTTAAATAAGTATAGTATTAAGCAGCATAAAAATCAATTATCTGAAAAATTCAGCAATATTATAAAATATAAAATGTAATATTAATGCAGGTATACCAATTACAATTAGAAGTACAATCTTAAAAATATTAAATATTCCAGTAAAAGTTAATTTTATATTATATATAAATGCTCCGGGATACGCTTTTTTTCCATTATTATTTTTTATGTTTTTATCTGCATTATTTTCTATAAAAAGAGATATAACTTTTTTTTCCATATCAATATTTCTATACCCATTATCTTTTTTATATGAAATTTTATGAAGTGCAGTATCTCCATCATTATTTTGTAAATTAATATTGATTCCGTTTTTTATAAGCATTTCAAAAATATCATATTCTTCTGTTCCTATATTATCTCTAGAAAGTATATAGTGAAGTATACCATTTCCGTCATTATCTTGTATATTAATATTTGCTCCGAGATTCATCAGTGTTTCAATTTTATATTTACTATCTGGAATACCTGTAATTGCACTTTTACCGAATTTATGTCTACGATGTGAATCGTAGGACTTACTTACATCAAGTATAAGATTTTTTCCAGATTCGTTAATATCCATTCCATTATCTAATAAAACTTTTACGAAATTAGAGAAACTATTAGTGCTTAAATTAGGTATATAGTTATACCATGTTTCAATGTTTGTTATAGAGTAAGTTATATATTCTTTATTGTTTTCAATTACATATTTAAATTCATCAATATTTTCTGATATTACTGATTTGTATAATGCTGATTCTTTATTTGTTGCTGCTAATTTTTTAAAATCATCACTAACTTGAGCATAAGAAATGCACGAACTAATAATAAATATAATAATACATAATACTTTTATCATAAACCTCTTTTTAACCCAATATTAGTTTTTTGATTATACAGTATAACGGTATATTATGTCAATATATTTTTAATTGATTTATATATACCTAAACAACTATGTTTTGTCAGAAATAATTTTTTTAATTTAAAATATTTGCTGGGCTTTGCTGCGAAGCACACAGTCGTGCCACACCCCACTTCTTTTGTTTCCACAGGCGAAGCCTGCCTGCAGCGAGAAGCAAAAAGACTATATTTTGTCTTAAATTTAATAAATTATTTTACTTGTAATACAATTTTAGTATGATTTAATACTAATTTTATATTTGCACTTTTTGCAACTTTTTGCGGCGGGAAAAAGTTGAATAAAAAAATTTACAAACTTAAAAATTTTAGTATATACTGAAAATTTTACGTTCTGTCAAAAAAAGTATTTGAAATAATAACAAAGTTGTTTATAATCCATTTATGAATTTTTATTTAACCGAT
>CASGDY010000247.1 GCA_949300355.1 uncultured Brachyspira sp. | reverse complement strand
GCATAGGTATTCCTTTTTGTTTATTTCTAACAATTTAAATTATAAGGGATACCTACTTTTTTTAAACTAAAAGTGTGCAATATCTATGGCTCTTAAACATATATAAGTATTGATTTATATTGATTAATTTTATAAAATACTCATAATTATATTTATTGTTAAAATTTGAAGATTCAATAAATAAAATAATTTGACCGATAATAAATTAAATTAATTGTTAGGTTTTGATATGTATAGAATTTATTCAGCATTTATAATAATAATGCTATTCATTATATCTTGTAATGAAAATAAGTTAGAAAGTAAACAGTACAGATTAAACATATCAGAAACAAATGAAGTTATCAATATAAAAAGCAGAAATTTTGATGGAATAAGCCTAATAAAAAATAGCTCATTCACTGCATATCCAAATATAACAATAAATGAACTTCTATCCCCTTTCAGTTCTGTAGAATGGCAGGATTTTATATCTGAAGATGATTATAACCGTTATATAGATATAGTGGCAAGATATGATACTAATGAATATATAATACAGTTTCAAATAACAGATCAATACAGATGGGAATTGTATGCATTTGAAATAAATAAAACTCCATATACTATAGATATAGTAGCAAATGAACTATATAAATTATATACAAATAAATAAAATTTATAAAAAATATATTAAAAATTATTCTTTATATAAAAAAGCCGGCTAAAAAACCAGCTTTTTTATTATCAATAAAAATTTAATTCTAATTCAAAATATTAATTAAACGCTAAAGATATACTTCCTCTTTTTATATCTATAGGACCTGCTATATTTCTAGATAACTTAATTTGAATAGATAAGCTTCTATCTAAGTCATTACCTGTAGTCCAATCATCTTTCTGCGGCTCAAATATTCCTACAATAGTTCCTGTTCCTGTTCTTTTACCCAAGAATACTTTTACATCATAATAGGTTACAACTATTCCTTTTGTACCATTAATAGTTTCTTCTGTTACTTTTAAAGGTGCTACTAGAGATGATTTTTTTATCTCTGCCTCTGTCATATCTTCAACATCTTTTCCGCCTATTACATAATAAACTTTATCATTTATTTCTACCGCCTGAATTTCTTTATCTGCTCCATAAACTGTAACTTTCATTTTTGGAGTATCTTCTCTAGTGATAGTTTCTTCTTTTTTATCTTCTTCAATTTTAGATGTATCATCTTTTATAACTGTATCTTCTTTTGTAGTCGTATTATTATCTTTAGGCTGCACAGTTGCACATCCAACAAGTATACTCATCAACCCAACAACAATAAAAAGTTTTTTTAACATGATGCCTCCGCAAGTATTTTATTTAAAATTAATACTATTAAAACTATCGGAAACTATTTTAGTAATATTGAATATTTTTTTACATTTTATACTTGAATAATATAATAATAAATCTATACTTAATTAATATATAGTTAATTTAAAAAAGGATATCAAATGCAAATTTCTGAAAATAGATATAATAATATTATATATAATAGATGCGGTAAAAGCGGATTAAAACTCCCTGTAGTTTCTTTAGGACTTTGGCATAATTTCGGTGAAAACTGCGATTACAACAACATGAAAGAAATGATAAAAACTGCTTTTGATAATGGTATAACTCATTTTGATTTAGCTAATAATTATGGACCTCCTTATGGTTCTGCTGAAATTAGTATGGGTAAAATATTAAATGACGGACTTAATAAATATAGAGATGAACTTATAATCAGCACTAAAGCCGGTTATGATATGTGGCCTGGACCTTATGGAGACTTTGGAAGCAAGAAATATTTAATAGCAAGCATCAATCAAAGTTTGAAAAGGCTTAACCTTGAATATGTTGATATATTCTATCATCATAGAATGGACCCTGAAACCCCACTTGAAGAAACAATCGAAGCATTAACTAGAATAGTTAAAAGCGGTAAAGCCTTATATGCAGGTCTTTCAAATTATGATGGTCCTACAATGGAAAAGGCTTCTAAATTACTTTATTTAGCTAATGTACCATTTATAATCAATCAAAACAGGTATTCTATATTTGACAGAACCATAGAAAATAATGGACTAAAATTAAAAGCTAAACAATTAGGCAAAGGTATAATAGCGTATAGTCCATTGGCTCAAGGTTTATTAACTGATAAATATTTAAATGGAATTCCAAAAGACAGCAGAATAGCAGCTGACGGAAGATATTTAAAACAAAATGCTATCACTAGAAAAATACTAGAGCAAATTAAAAACCTTAATGAATTAGCGATAGAAAGAGGCGAGAGTTTGGCTCAGATGGCTTTGAGATGGGTGCTAAAAGATGAAGAAATTACAAGCGTTTTAATAGGAGCTTCAAAGCCAAGCCAAATAATAGAAAATCTAAAAATTATAAATAAAATGCCTATCACCGATGATGAATTAAGAAAAATTGATGATTTTAGTTTATAAAATCAATTCTTAATATATTGATTTTTGTACCGCACGGTAAATTAGTTTATTAATATAATGAATTTTTCATTAATTAGATATTTATTATATTACATTTCTTTCATCGTGCGGTGCATACATTTGTAAATTTGAAAAATTTAGGGCGGGAATGCTTTTATAAGTAAAATGATAAAAAATTATTAATCAAATATTTCTAATTAAAGCAATAAACATAGAGGGCGGGTTTTCAAGATAATTTAAAAAATAAAAAAATTGACAAAATCATATTGT
>CASGDY010000246.1 GCA_949300355.1 uncultured Brachyspira sp. | reverse complement strand
TACAAACGCATACATTCAGCTTTAAATTATGATACACCTATGTTATACTTTAAGAAATTAAGGAATACTTAAATGCAATATGTTTGGCACCCGTGCAATAAAATTCAAATTTACATATTTATATTAATATTCGGCAATGTAGGATAAGCAAATAACATATTTAAATTAAAATCCTGAATATTCAAATCTACTTCATTTTTTGTATCAAAACATACACTTATTATATATAAATCATCAAGAATAAAAGAAGCAAAGAACATATTATCAGAATTTCTTACTTCTCTCTCAATAAGATCAACTTCTACGGAATTTTTTATATCAAAAATAGTTTTTCCAAGCATTTTTATATATGCTTCTTTAATAGTCCATATAGTAAAAAAATCTATTTCTAATTTATGAGTATTTTTAAGATATTCAATCTCACTTTTATAAAAATATTCCTCGGCAATAGAAAAATAATCTCTTTCTCTTATCTTTTCAGCATCTATTCCAACATTATATTCATCGCTCATAGCAGCAGCAAATAATTCTGATGTATGAGTTCCGTTAAAATATAAATTATTTTCATTTTTGAAATATGGCTTTTTATTTTCTTCTCTTTCTATTATTAAATTACTTTTATCATAATGATTTTCAGATATAGAAAGAATCAAATTCTCTAAATTTTTTCTTGCCTCTGCCCTACTCTCATTATCATTAAAACTATACTTCAAATAAGTCATAAATTAACCTTTTAACAACTTTAGTTAATAAACTTCCCTATCAATGTATGGCTTTTTATTTCTGTAACTTCAGCATTAAAAATATCACCCATATTTAATTCTTTTTCTTTTTTTACTAGAATGATTCTATTTTCCTTGCTTCTGCATAGATAATGCATATTATCTTTAGCTATATCATCTACCATTACAGAAGTTTTTTTACCAACCTGTTTTGATAATAATTTCTGAGCCAATTCTCTTTGATAATTTACAAGATTAGTAAGTCTTCTTGCTCCTGCCGCTTTATCATACTGTACATTTTTTTTATGAGCAATAGAGCCTTCCCTTTCTGAATATTTATACAGGTAAGCTTCTTCAAAACCAATATTCTCAAGTAAATTTAATGTTTCCCTATACTCATCTTCTGTTTCATCAGCATAACCCACTATTATATCAGTTGAAATAGGAAAATCATCAGCATAATCTCTTAAATATGATACTTTTTTTACATATTCATCTTTTGTGTATTTTCTATTCATTAAATTTAATATTCTGTCTGAACCGCTTTGAAAAGGTAAATGTATATGCTTACATAAACTATTCAAATTCCATATAGCATCAGCCAAATCTTTATCAAAATCTTTAGGGTGAGAAGTTAAAAACTTTATCCAAACCTTATCTTTAGCCTTTTCATCAATAATTTTGTCTAATTTGTATAATAATTCTGTAAAATTAATCTCATTATCAATATCAAGGCCATAGGAATTAACATTCTGCCCTAAAAGTGTTATCTCTTTAGCTCCGTCATCTATTAATCTTTTAAGTTCTTCTATAATATCACCAGATTTTCTGCTTACCATCTTTCCTCTGGTATGAGGCACTATACAGTAAGTACACCAATTATTACAGCCATGCGATATAGGTATAAATGCTTTATGAGGCTTATCTTCATCTACATAAGATTTATTAAATATGTAATTATCATTAAATTTTCTTACAAAAACTTCCTCATCCTTCAAATAATCTATAATATTAACTTCATTATATACATCAAATATCTTATCAACGCCAAGTTTCTCAAGATGTTCTTTGGAAGTTTGAGCCATACAGCCCATAATTATTATTTTTGTGTCCTTTTTATTCTTTTTTCTATTTGCATTGAATAATTTAACTCTTGAAAATACTCTCTCTTCGGCATGAGCCCTTACACTGCATGTATTTATTATGATATTATCAGCATTTTCATGATTTTCTGTTTGTATAAAGCCTTCCTGCATAAGCGAATTTATTAAACTATTAGAATCCGCCTTATTCATTTGGCATCCGTAATTTTCTAGGTAAAAATTCTTCATATTCTAATCTTTATTATTATTTTTTTATGAATTTGGATTTTATGTCTTCAACTATTATTTCCGGCACTAATCCGTCTATAGGGCCATTAAATTTAAGTATTTCCTTTATTAAAGAAGAACTTACATAAGCATAATGTTCTGATGTATGTAAAAATATAGTATCCATCTCTGGATATAATAATTTATTCATTCTAGACATTCTTAATTCATAGTATAAATCTTCACTGTCTCTGATACCTCTTGCCAATACTTTTATATCATTCTGCTTCATATACTCTGTTACAAGCCCAGATATAGTTACAATTTCTATAGTATCATTATCCCCTATTACTTTTTTAATCATATTCTTTCTTTCTTCTATACTAAAAGTAGGAGATTTATCCAAATTAACAGCTACAGATATATAAACCTTATTGAAAATATCAGCAAGTCTGTAAAGAACATCGAGATGTCCTAATGTAAAAGGGTCAAAAGTACCCGGAAATATTACTTTTCCATTTTTCATAATGATAAAGTATATACAAAATTGATATAATATCAATATAAAAAATAACATTTATTTTAATACTTCTATAATTTATACATAAATATAGTGTTTTTCTATTTTATAATAAAAAATATAAAAAAAATAAATATTTTTTCTATTATATGTTATAATTTAAAGAATAAATATTCATTAGG
>CASGDY010000245.1 GCA_949300355.1 uncultured Brachyspira sp. | reverse complement strand
TAGAAACAAAGGAAGAAACATAAATAAAGCATCTCCCATACCATTAATAAGTACATAGCAGCCTGATTTATTTGTATAAAGTCCCAATGCAATTAAAAGAGCATTAATTCCTTTCAATACACCGCATGCAGACATGACACCCAATATAGGCTGAAATATTCCAGATATGGCATCAACTGCCTTATTAAATAAACTTGTATTTTTCTCTTCTTCATTGCTATTTGATGAAGCATTTTCTACACCGGCAGCACTCGAAACATCCGCATAAACTTCTGCCACATGATTGCCTATAACCACCTGAATGTTTTTTAGTACTTCATCATTTGCCTTACTCTCATCTTTTAATTTAAATCTTAATCGAGTAACACAATGAGTAAGCGAATTAATATTTTCTTTTCCTCCTACATTTTTAATGATTTCTTTTGCTAATGATTCATATTTTCCCATCAGCGTATCCTCCAATATAATAAATTTTTTTAATAATTGAAGGTTTGGCCAACTTAATGTCACCATCCAAATATATATTAAATCCTATAAATATTTCCTATATATAAAAATAAATAATTTTATTCTCTCCTTTTTGCTTTCTCTATATGTATAGTTAAATATAATTTCTCTTCATCACTTATATCATAAGAATAAGAAAGAGAAATATATTCAGCTATTTTTAAAGTGCATTCATAAGCCTCTTTATATTTCAGCTTCACTACAGAAAGTAAATCCTCATCTTCTTTATCATTATAAATATTTTTTTGGAACAATCTCAAAGCAAAAAATTTTAAATGTGTTAAAAATCTATTATAATATATAGAATTCTCATTAAACTTTATATTAAAATGTCTTTCTACTATAATTACTATTTTCTGTATAAGTTTTGTAATATCTCCCATTTCATTTATGCAGTTAAAATCTGTATTAGTTTGAGCATTAACTATATGAAGTGCTATAAAACCTGCCTCATCTTCAGGAAGCCTTATATTAAAATCTTCTTCTATAATATCTAAAGCCTTTAATCCTATATCATATTCATCTTTATAGAATTTCTTTATATCCCAAAGCATCATATTTTTTATATTGACACCGTCTTTAGTTCTAACTACTGCCATATATATATGATCTATCAAAGTAATATACAAAAAATCATTTAACTTTCTTTCGGCTTTAGTTTTGGCATATTCAATAATCTTTTCTGCTGCATTAAAATATTCTATAGGCATATCTTTTAATAATTGCTGAAGTTTGCTGTTATTATCTGAATTTTCTAATAAGAATGTTTTATCAATTTTTTCTTCATCTATACTATCACCAACTTTTTTACCAAAGGCTATACCTCTGCCCATAACGATTTTTTCTGTTTTACCGTTTTCAAAAACAACAACGACATTATTATTAAGTATCTTTCCTACTTTCATAATAAATTCTCCTAAAATAAAAACCTATTTATATAAAAACAAAATATATAATACTTCTAAATTTCATTTTTATATAAATAGGTTTAGCTTGTCTTAAAAGTTTTAGATAAAAAAACAATCACTATCCAATATAATATTCTTATGATAAACCATATAACATTAATTGTCAAGGATTTTTTTATATTAACTTGTATAAAACTATAAACTTGAATTAGTACTTTAATTTCTATTTAGGTATTTTCCGCACGGTGAATAAAATTAAAAATATAAAACAATTTTTAATTATAATTTAATCACATAATAAAAATTCATTAACCGTGCGTTAAATAGATTTTAAATTTAAAAATAGCTTGGGTGGGCGTTAACATTTCTTTTTAAACAACAAAGAAATAAAAAACAAAAATAACAGAATAAAGCAAAAAAATATAAAGGGCGGGGAATTAGAAAAAATTTATTCTAAAACCCAGCCATTTAAATTTTTTATCAACTTTTCCCAGACTTCGTCAAAGTTGTAAAAGCACATAAAATTTATTTATTTAATAATAATTACAAATATAATCAATCTTTGCCGCTATTTAATATACCAGTCTTTATCTTTACAGAATTTTATTGCTGCTTCATTTTCTTGTTTAATCATAATAAAAATTTTATTTTTTATCATTTCTTTTAATTCTTCATTAGCTAAATTGTATGCAGTATCTAAATCATTATAGGCATCTTCAAAAGATTTTTTATATTCTTCTGAATCTTTACCAATTATTTTTGAGAATATAAAATATCTAAATTATGTTAGAAATATTTGCATTAAAAATACCAAAACTATATATAGTTTCCTTTTCATAATTAAATGTATTATAAATCTATATGTCATTTTATATCTGCATCAGATTTTGAAAATGTTTTACTTCTATTATTGGAAATGTAATATAATTAAAATTAAGAAAAAATTTATTAGTGTATAAAGGATACTGGTGCATTATAAAAAAGAATAAAATTATTTTTTATAAAGATGTGATAATAAAAAAACTGCCTTGAAGACAGGTTTTTTATATAATTGATTATAAATTATTTTATAAGTTTTAAGTATAAATCTAATACTTTCTGTTTGGTTTCTCCTGTTACGGATTCTTTATAATTTACTGTCAATGTAGTTTTATATAATTGAGAACTTCCCTTTGCTATAGAAGCAGAATCTGTTATAAGTTTAGTTACAGCTGCATCTAATGTAATATCACAATTTTGTGATAACTGCGAATTATACCAAACATTACCATTTTTTATAATATTTTCTATTCCCGGTATATTCCAAGTATCAGGTGCAACAACTGTTAAAGGAGAAGCTTTAATTGGGCTTTCTATTATATAAGTACCTTTTTGAATTATAAATAATTCATCATGAAGTATATTTTCAATATAAACTTCAACAGGTTGATTAGAACTGCTTCCTGCTCCAATTACTGCTATTTGATCAGTGGTATTTTTTATCATTACCTGTATTTTAAATTCATTATTGGGAATTATCTGTGCTAAATCTTCACCAATTATATATCCGTCAGCAAATCTCACTTTAACTTTTATAATTTTATACTGAAGAGTACTCAATGCGGAATCCTGTTTAAGAGCCATAGATATTGCACATTTTTGGTTTAAAAAAAGAAGGTATTCCTTATAATTTAAATTGTTAGAAATAAACAAAAAGGAATACCTATGA
>CASGDY010000244.1 GCA_949300355.1 uncultured Brachyspira sp. | reverse complement strand
CTACAAACGCATACATTCAGCTTTAAATTATGATACACCTATGTTATACTTTAAGAAATTAAGGAATACTTAAATGCAATATGTTTGGCACCCGTGCAAAAATAAAAAACTATCATTAAGTAAAAATAAATTACTGATTTAAATAAATAGATTTTTTTATAAAAATATTGTAATATATATACTAATGAGTAAAAAAATTTTAGAAATAATTAAAGAACTGCATAATCAAAGTAAACATCAGAAAATAATAGAAATTATATATTCTATAGATGAAGAAAAAAGAGATTATGAAATAATTTTATTATTTGCAAGAGCTTTGAATAATGTGCAGAATTATGATGAAGCATTAGACAATCTTATGTATATAAGAGAAGAAGGACTATTCGATCCTGTATGGTATTATAGAACAGGATATGCTTATTATCATAAAAATGAAAAAAATACTGCCAAACAATATTTTAGTAAGGCAATAGAATTATTTGAAAATCTTGATAAAAAAAATATAGAAAATTTTGAAGAAATATCAAACAATATAAAAAATTTATATTCATTATGTTTTGAAGATGAGGATAATGGATTAAGTTTTGTTCAAAGAGTAAAATCATTTTGGAAATGGTTTGAAGATAATGAAGCAGAAATTGATAATATTATAAAATATAAAAACAAAGATATAATTCATTTTCTATCAAATGGGGTAAAAATAATATCTGATAATTTGGCTTTCAATATAGGAAGGAATTATAATTTTACTTTTAATATAGACGGAAAAAATTATCTGTTTTATCTCACTCAAAGAATAATATCTGATATACCGGAAAAGTTAAAAGAAAAATGGACTTTCATGCCGTATATACCTAGCTCTAATGGTGTAAACTTCACTATTGAAATACATAATAAAAAAATAGAAGCTCAAGATGTTTTTGTGAAAATAGAATTCGATGATGAAAATGATAAATTTGATTTAGTATTTTATAATAAAGATTTAAATGATTTTGATAAAGAAGAAGCTTATAATATATTCTTCTTAATTATGGAAAATTCTATAGGAGAAGGATTATCAAGAGTATATATAAGATATGCTGATATAAGCAATAGAAAATTAAATAATATGCTTCCTCTTATAGAATTAGAAAAATACATAAAAAAAACATTAACTTTTCATAGAAAAAAAATCATAACTAATCCTATAAATCAATACCTAGCCTACACTTCTGAACCTAGACAATCTAATACATTAAGATACGATATAATAGCAGGAACTACATCATATTACGAAACTGTTAATGATTATTATAATGAAAATACAGATGATATAATAGAAATATCAAAATGCGGAGCAAGAGCAATATTTCTATATTATACTTATGATTATAAAAATGATGATGATGAATCAAGAAAAGAAATACTAAATGAAAGATATGAAATACAGGAAAGATTAGAGAAAGAAGTTCTTGCAAGCGGAAACAAAGAAGCTGATATAGGAATTGTACTTGGCGGAGCTATGGGAGTATACAATATTTATATAGATTTGATTGTTTATGATGAAAAAGAATTCATAAAGAGAGCAAAAATACTTCTTGCTGAATATGAAAGAGATTTCTACATATCAAAATTAAGAAAAAATTCAGATATAAAAAATATATTCGATTTATAAATTATTTGGATACAGAAGTACCAATCATTCTATCATCAAATTTCTTCTTTATCCTATCAAATTTTTCTCTTGTTCTAGTTACAGCTGCATTCATTTTGCTTATAGCTTTTTGATTAGCAGTATATAAAGCTAATGATTTTCTAGCATATTGAACCAATTCATTTCTTTTATCAGGGTATAAATTTATTAATTTTATTATAGTATTATAATATCCCTCATTTGCCGCTATCATTCTATAATGCTTCATTTCCATATCATTAATTTTATTTTCGCCTTCTTCTACATTCACTAATGATGCAAAATTATCATTGTTATCACTTTTATATGGTATATCTTCCATAGCTGTCATTAAATTTTCTATAGTATAGATATAATCTTCTCTTGAAGCTTCCTCTCCCTTATTTAAAAACACTATAGGATCGCTGTCGGGATTTTGACTTACAATCTTAGATTTATCATCTATCGTATTTATATAAGCCTTTTTAGGGTTTAATACTTCTTTATCCTTATCAGTAACTACATCAACGACCCCGTCATCAAGAACAACTATAGTAGAACCATCTTCTGCAAAAGCAACATCAAAACTAGTACCCCTTACAACAGAAGTAGTAGTTGCTGTATGTACTTCAACTAAAGCCCCAGCACTTTTATTTATATTAACTTTAATATATCCGCCTAATAAAGACATGGAAACTCTATTATCATCTTTTGAAATAGGTTTATTAACAAGAATTACAGTATTTTGAGAAACTACAATAGAACCTATTTTATCTCCTCTTCTGCTTAAAGTGAGATCTACTTGACTATTACTTGATGTTCTTAATCTATATTCACTATGTACTTCACTTCCTCTAAAAGCCCTAAGTGATTTATTTATATCGGGCTTTTCTATGAAAGCTACTCCAGATATTCCTGTAACTTTAAAAGATATATCCTGTGATAATAAAATATTGCTGAAAGACAAAGCAAATAATATTGCTGATAAAAATATTCTATTAAGCATAAATATACTCCTTAGCTTTAATGCATAAAGCCACTAAGTAATATAAGTGTATAATCTAGTATTAAAAAAGTCAATAGCAATAAAATTCAAATTTTGTTTAAGAGCCACAGATATTGCACACTTTTAGTTTAAAAAAAGTAGGTATCCCTTATAATTTAAATTGTTAGAAATAAACAAAAAGGAATACCT
>CASGDY010000243.1 GCA_949300355.1 uncultured Brachyspira sp. | reverse complement strand
TGTATTATATTGTTGCATAGGTATTCCTTTTTGTTTATTTCTAGCAATTTAAATTATAAGGGATACCTACTTTTTTTAAACTAAAAGTGTGCAATATCTATGGCTCTTAAACAATAGTTTTTTATTTTTATGCTTGACAAAATTGTTTTAATGTAGTATTATAGAATACTCATAGTATTGTATAAAATAAAAATATATATAAATTGGAGATAAGCAATAATGTATGCAATCGTAGAAGTAAAAGGTAAGCAATACAAGGTGGAAAAAGGTCAGGATATTTTAGTAGAATATCTAGGCGATGATGCTAAAGAAGCTCCTGAAATTAAAACTCTTCTTCTTAAAAAAGATGATGAAAGTGTTTTAGTAGGTACACCTTATGTTGATGGCGTTAAAGTAAGTTCTAAAATAGTAGAAATGATGAAAGGCGATAAAGTAGTTATCGGTAAACATAAAAGAAGAAAAGACTATAGAAGAAAAACAGGACATAGACATAAATACCATAAAATAACTATTGAAGATATAGCTGTTTAATGTCTTCCTTTGTTAATGTAGTATACGATATAGAATCGATTATACAAAGCATAACAGTTGAAGGACATGCCGGCATTAAAAAATCTGGTGAAGGTTATGAAGTTTGTATAGCTTTGAGTGCATTAACACAAGCTATGTATAAGGCTTTATTATCTATAATAGGAAATAGATTTTTAAAGTATAAAATAAATGATGGATTTTTGAGTTTAGAACTTGTTAATTTTGATAAGCTTGAAAATGATAAAAAAATAGAGTATAAAATAGTTAGTAATGGATATTTGATAGGTATAAAATCTTTAATTAAAGAGTATCCTGATTTTATAAAATATAAAGAGGAGTATAAAAATGGCACATAAGAAAGGTGGCGGAAGTTCTAAAAACGGACGCGATAGTCAATCTAAACGTTTAGGTGTTAAAGTTTACGGCGGTCAGAAAGTTATATCTGGCAATATTATAGTTAGACAACGCGGTACTCAATTCCATGCAGGAAGAAATGTTGATATAGGCCGCGATCATACTATATTTGCTACTGCTTCTGGTTATGTGAAGTTCCATACTAATAAATTCGGAAAGAAAACTATCTCTGTTGTAACTGAATAATAAATTGAATTTTTGAAAATATTATATCTCAGCTGATAATGAATAATTAGCTGAGATATTTTTGTTTTTTATTTTCTATTTAATAAATACTTCTGCGATATTCTAATTTATAAAAATAAAATTTATATAATAAACATTTTTTATAATATCACTTTTTATATATTTTTTGGCATTCTCTAAAATTTCAGCTATATCATCATAACCTTTTGATTTTGCTATATCTAAAGCAGTTCTATTTCTGGCATCTTTAAAGTTAATGTCAGCACCTTTAGAAATTAAAAGCTTTACAATTTCTTCATTATTTTTCTGTACTGCATACATTAAAGGCGTTTGATATTCATAATCTGCTGAATTTACATCGGCACCATTTTCTAATAAGAATTCTACAGATTCAAAATTATTAAAAATTAAAGCATGCATCAAAGCATTAAGCCCATAAGCATCTTTAGTATTAATATCAATATAATCCATTAGTTCCTTTATTCTTTCAATATCTCCTTTTTCAGCAGCTTTAAAAAATCTATCTTTAGCTAATACTCTATCTAAAGAATTATGTACTTCTTTGTCTTTTTTTAGAATTTTAGTTTTTTCTGCATTCCATGCATATATAACATAATTGCAAGCAGCAAATACAAAACTAAATGATAATATCAAAACAAAGCCTATAATAAATGCTTTATAATTCCTTTTATAAAGCAGCACTACAGAGTTTATTATAAAAAGCAAAGCAATTATATCAATGATGTAAAATAAATTACTTTTATTATAAAACATCATCATTGAAAAAGAAGAAATAATAATATTGACAGATGCAACAATAATAATAACTGCAAATATCTTTATTATAGTTTTTAATCTATTACTCATAATGAATTTATTATATACTAAAAATTTTTAATTTTCTCAATTTTTTTATTGTTCTTTTTCCCGCCGCACACCACTGGTGGACTTCGTCAAGAACCATACGAAGTACGCCTGTGGCGAAAGTGCAAGTGTAAAAATTAGTACTAAATCATACTAAAATTGTCTTACATGTAATATAATTTATTAAATTAAAGCCCAAATTTAGCCTTTTTGCTTCTCGCCGTAGGCGGGCTTCGCCTGTGGCAATACCACAGGCACTCCCTACGGTCGCAAAAGAAGTTGGGTGCTGCACTCTGTGTACTTCGTAATGGCAAAGCCCTGCAAATATTTTAAATTTAAAAAATTTATTTTTGACAAAATGTAGTTGTTTAGGTATAAACTAAAAATTAATTAAATAAGCCAAATAATGCTCCTTATTTATATACTCTTTGATATTTTTATAATCAATAAATATTTTATCTAATCCTTTTTCTTTCATTATTATAATAAAAGAATCTGTTACTCCAAAAAGTAAATTATCTATATTAGAATAAAAATCACTAGGAGCATTAAATTCTTTTAGTAATTTTTCAGCATCATTCACTAAGTCTTTTAAATAGGGAGTAACTAATTTTTGATTATTCAAATCATAAATAAGAAAAACATTATTTATTATAATTTTTTTACTATCTTCTATTTTTATAAGTCTTTTGTACATACAAATAGTTTTTTCATCAAAGTATAATATATTAAAAGCATATAAATCTTTGATATCAACAAAATATTTTTGTAATTCATAAACAGAAAATTTTTTCAAAAATGAATTAATTTCTTCTGAAAGTTCATTCTCTTTTTTATACTGAAAATCTTTTGAAAAAATAGATTCTCCGTTAATATCAGAATTTATTTTTTCTTTATTATCTATAAATGCATAATAA
>CASGDY010000242.1 GCA_949300355.1 uncultured Brachyspira sp. | reverse complement strand
CTGCAAATATTTATAAAATTTTATTTATTATAAATAATAAAAAAACGCATAAAATCAAAAAAATTTTATATTTTTTAGTAAAAATCAAAAAAAATTTTGAAATTTAATTGACTTTGAACATTTAATTGTTAAATTTTTAGTGATTCAATACAGTGGGATGTAATCAGTTACATTAAAAATAAATTTAATAAAATATTTTATAGGGGTCTGTAATATGAAAAAAATACACAGTCTATCGTTTAAAGTACCAGTTATAATAAGTTCTATAATTTTTATAACAATAGTGTCTTTAGCTTCAATTTCTATATGGTCATCTTCAAGAGCAATCAGAAAAGCAACATTAGAAGGTTTTTCAGCAACTGTATCAGGATATTCATCTATGATAGATATGGTTTTGCATGAACAATTACTAGCAATATCTACATATTCTCAATCTGGAGCAGTACTCAATGCAGCATTAAATCCTACGAATGAAGCTTTAAAAAACGAAGCAATAAAGAGATTAAAAGATTTCGGTTCTGTCAATACATATTCTATAAATATAGGGGTTGCTGATATTAACGGAAATATTATACTTGATAATGTAAATCCTAAATTGGAAAATGTATCTATAGCAAGCGTACATCCTGATTTATTCAATAAAATGAAATCTAATAACTATAATTTTACATATGGCAATAATACAAGCATATCATCAACAACAGGGGCACAGGCAATTTTACTTTGCGGAGGGCTTAAAAATTCTGCTGGTAAAGTTATAGGATTAATATACATAAATTTAGATTTAGCAAAAGTGAATAAAGATTTTATAGGCAACCTAAATTTAAACGGACGTTTAACAGTTGCAAACAATGACGGAAATATTATATTATCTTCAGACAGTGAAAGAATAGGAGGACATTTGCCTGATGTATACAATGTAATTAAAATAAGCAAAAAAGGAATAATAGAATCTTACACTTATGAAGGCGATACAGGAAAACGTTCTGCCGCATACGAAAATATAAGTGCTATGCCTTGGTCTGTGGTATTTGCTAAATCTGACAGTGAAATATACAAAGAAATAAAATTCACTATACTACGTACTGTAATAATAGGACCTATATTCATTATACTATGTACTTTAATAATTGCTTTATACATAAAGAGCATAACAAAACCTTTAAATGAATTAGTTATTATATCAAAAGAAATTTCTAACGGAGATTTAACTTCAACACATAGAAATATCAACCGTAAAGATGAATTAGGATTATTAGCAAATTCATTCTTTGATATGAGAGATAAACTTTCAGATATCATCATTAAAGTACGTTCTTCAGCTGATGAAATAAGAATGAATGCTAAGGAACTTTCTCAAGGAAGTGTAGATTTATCAAAACGTACAGAAGCTCAGGCTGCAAGTTTGGAAGAAACTGCATCATCAATGGAACAAATGGCTTCTACAATAAGATCTTCTGCTGACCAGTCAATAGAAGGAAATAAAATGATGATAGATTCAAGAGATGCTATACAAAGTGCAGGAGAAATAATATTAGATACTACAAAAAATATAGAAGAAGTTTATGATGCTAGTACTAAAATAAAAGACATTACAAAAATAATAGAAGATATAGCATTCCAAACAAATATACTTGCTTTGAATGCCTCTGTAGAAGCAGCAAGAGCAGGCGATATGGGTAAAGGATTTGCTGTGGTAGCAAGCGAAGTTAGAAATCTAGCACAAACTACTCAGTCATCGGTAAAAGATATTACTGCTTTAGTTGATAATGCTTATGACAAGATAAATAAAGCAACAGAATCTGCAAGATCCTCTCAGGAAATATTCTCAGGACTTCAGGGAAAAATAGAGAATACTGCTAAAATAATGCAGGATATAAGCTCAACTGCTGTAGAACAGCATGAAGGTGTAGAACAGGTTAATAGAGCTGTTGCTGATATGGACACAGTAACTCAGCAAAATGCCGCATTAGTAGAACAGGCTTCTGCCTCATCTACATCTTTGCTTAATCAGGCTGTTGAATTAGTTGATGCTATGAGTTTCTTTAAAGTTAATCAATAATAACAATAAATAATACATATATAGGATTTGGTTAAATTCTTTGTAGATTTAATCAAATCCTATTTTTATATATAAATCATATAAAAATTGCTTCGATTTAATCTCATTTATACTAAAGTATAAATGAACTTCTCAATTTTTATTTTAATATACTTTTATTAATTAATTATAGCTTCTTTGAATCTAAAATCTATTCTATGTGTTTGGTTTGCCTGATATTGAATTGTTTTTAATATAGCTGCCAAATCTATAAATTTGTCAGCTTTCACATACTTTTCTAATATTACCTGTACCTGATACCCTCTAGGATAAAGTATTAAGTCATCTCCATAAGCATTAATTTCAGATATTAAATTATATATTTCATTATGCTCTTTTTTTAATTCGTAAATAATAGAAGATAAATATTTAGCATATTCATTTTCTATTATCTTATTGGTTTGATTAATGGTAAGTCCTGTTATATAAGGCACATCATAATTATATATAGCCTCATTTCTTATAACATAACCGTCATCGGTAATTTCATATATTCCGCTGCTAGATTCTAATAAAAATAATGTATCTCTTTCTTCAACATTAATTATAAGTAAATCAGGAAATGCCGCTTTAATATTGTTTACTTTAATTCTTATATTTTTCTCTATATCCGCTTTTATTTCTTCTTTTGGTATATTGAACATGCTTACATTATTGTATTTGGATAATTCAGCCTCTTCCATTATATCCATAGCATTTAATCTCTTCAAGCCTATTATCTCAACTCTAAGGATTCTTGCTTTATTGATAACAAAAATAAAAACTAATATTATGCAAATCAAAGCGAAGAATATTATTAAATTTTTTATGATATTTTTTTGTTTATCATTAAGTTTTTTCTTTTTTAATTTTTCTCTAAGTTTATTTTCTTTGAATTTTTTCATTATAAT
>CASGDY010000241.1 GCA_949300355.1 uncultured Brachyspira sp. | reverse complement strand
CTATTTGGATAAAGTAGATACCTCATCAGAAGATTTAACAGATGAAGAGAAAGAATTATATCAGAATTATTTATCTAATACAGAAGTTAAAGAAGAAGATATAGCAAAAGGACATGAAGAATCTATAAATAAAGAAACAGAAAAAGGTACGGAACAAACAGAAGAAATTATTCATGAAGATGAATTATATGACGAAGATTATAATAATGAATTAGAAGAAGAAGTAAGCGATGAGGAATTAGAAAATCTTGTATATATAAATAATGTTCAAATAGATGAGATAAGAGATTCCGATGTCAATATGCTTGAAAATATTATTAAAGGTAATGATGAATACGGCGTAGAGCTTATAAAAATAAATGATAAAACAACAAATAATAATACGCAAGAAGATAACACTAAAGCAAAATCTTTAGAAAATTTTGATTCTATGGAAGAGCTTTTAAATAAGGAGACTAATATGTCTGAAGAAAAAGAATTAGAAACTATTGAAAAAGAAAATTTAGATGATAATGTAACTGTTGAAGAAGAATTTAGTTTGGGTGATGATAATGAACCTATACTGATGGAAGATGAAAAACATACTGAAGATGATGAAGAAGATTTTGACGGAGAAATTACTCAATCCGATTTAGATTATGCTATTAAGCTATTTGAATCTGAAGAGTCTAACGGACAAGTTAATGAGTATAGTTCTAAACAGGATATACTATTATCAGAAAATGAAATTAATAAATTCAAGAAGCTTTTTGGATATTTCAAAAATATTGTGGAAAAAATGTCTCCTGAAGATTTAAATGATTTTTCAAAAACAGAGTTCTACGATATGTATTCATCTTTATTTAGAAAATTTGGTGATTGAAATTAATTTTTTTATTAATATGTATTTTTTAATTTCTATCTTTTAAAAGAACTAAATCTTCTCCTTCCAATTCTTTCACTCTTACAGATACATATTGATCCTGCGGTACATTAAGAGCAAGTCCTACATAGTTTGCAGATACAGGAAGTTCTCTTCCAAATCTGTCAACTAAAACTAGTAAAGATACTTTTTTTGGTCTTCCATAATCAAATAGGGCATTAAGAGCCGCTCTGATTGTTCTTCCTGTATAAAGAACATCATCAACAAGTAATATAGTTTTACCTGTAATATCAAAAGGTATATCAGTTTCTTTAATTTCTGGAAACTCAGAGAGAGTAGACAAATCATCTCTGTAAAGATTAATATCTATTGCTCCAATAGGTACTTCTTTTTTAATTTTTTCTTCTAGAAGTTTTTTTAATCTTATTCCTAAAAAATCGCCTCTTCTTCTTATACCCACGATAGTTAATTTTTCCATATCCTCTTTTTCAATGATTTCAGCAGCAAGTCTAGGGAGAATTTTTTCATATTCTTCAGCTTTTAGTAAAACTCTCATTTAATACTCCTTTGATATTTTAAGTTATTGCTTTGTTTAAGTTTTAATTAAGCAATTATGAAAATTATAACGATTATAGTAAAAAAATCAACATAATATTTTTTTACTTTTGCATAAAAAATATGTTAAGTGTTTTTTTACTTTACCGATATTATATATAAGGACAGTAAAAAAGGTTAAAGTTAACATAAGAGTTGCTAATTTTATTTTACTGTTATATAATTGTAAAATAAAGATAATTAATTTAAGTGAGGAAATTATATGGCAGACGAAGAAAATTTAGATTTGGAAGAAGGCGAAGAGGAAGAACAAGCCGAAGCTGCACCAAAGAAAAAATTTGGTTTAAGCCCTATGATTGTAAAAATACTTATGGGAATTGCTGCCATTTTAGTTGTGGCTTTAATATCTGGGCTTATAGCATTTTTTGTATCTAAAAGTGTAGGAAAAGCTGCAGGCGTACAGGGCGGCGTTGTCGATGATATGGTAAAACAGCCACCGCCATCAATCTATCGTATAGACCCTGAGTTTAATGTAAACACTGCAGACATGGACGTAGCAAGATATGTAAAAGTAAGTATAATATTAACTTATACTACTAATACTAAACAGCTTGCAGTAGAGCTTCCAGAGAGATTCTATATGATAAGAGATAGAATCACAACTATACTTAGTTCTTATACTTATGATCAGTTGAGGACTAATGAGGGCAGAGAGCAGTTAAAAGCTGATATTAAGCGGGAAATTAATAGTATGCTTAGAAATGGTCAAATAGATGGTATATTATTTGATAACTTCTTGTTAAGCTAATGAATGCTATTGAAAAAATTTATAAGAGAAGGATATTCGTATGACAGAAGTATTGTCACAAAGCGAAATAGATGCGTTATTAAGTGCTATATCATCAGGTGAAAGTTTAGATAATATTGATACTAAACGTGTAGAAGTAGAGCATAGAAAGATAAAGATATACGACTTTAAACGTCCCGATAAGTTTTCAAAAGACCAAATTAGAACGCTTCAGATGATGCATGAAAACTTTGCTCGTGTTACCACAACTTCATTATCTGCACAGTTAAGAACTTTAGTAGGTATTCACGTAGCAAGTGTAGATCAGCTTACTTATGAAGAGTTTATAAGAAGTGTCAGCAATCCTTCTACTTTGGCTATTGTAAGTATGGATCCTTTGAAAGGAAGCTCCATATTAGAGATTGACCCATCTATCACATTTACTATAATTGATAGATTGTTTGGCGGACCTGGTGAGAGTCCTAAGAATTTAAACAGAGAATTAACAGATATTGAGTTATCAGTTATGGAAGGTATCATAGTAAGGATACTAGGTAACTTAAGAGAGGCTTGGTCACAGGTAATAGATTTAAGACCTCGTTTGGGTTCTATAGAAACTAATCCGCAGTTTGCTCAGATGGTTAGTCCTAACGATATGGTTGTGTTAATTACTTTGGAAACTAAAGTAGCTGATGTTGAAGGTATGATGAACTTTTGTATACCATATATTACTATTGAGCCTATACTTTCTAAATTCTCAGCTCAATATTGGTATGCATCTATTAGAAGA
>CASGDY010000240.1 GCA_949300355.1 uncultured Brachyspira sp. | reverse complement strand
CCTAAACATGCTATTTTATAATAATATATTCTATTAATATATTTGTCAATCTAAAATATACATTATTTTATATACATACTATACCTATACAAATCTTTTATTACCATTTTTTAATACAGTATGGAAATAATATTAAAAAATTGCATTATATTATTGAAAAAAAATAAACTATTATTATAATGTTAGTATTATCGAAAAAATAAAATATTATATTCGGAGTATCAAATGAAAATATTATTCATACGCCATGGTCAAACTCAATTAAATGCTGAAGGAAGATGGCTTGGTTCTACCGATGCTCCGTTATCTGAATCTGGTAAAGAAGCATTAATAAATAAAAAAAATATAATAGAAAAATACAAACCGGTTCAAAAACTATATTGCAGTCCTATGAAAAGATGCCTTGAAACAGCTGATATATATTTTAATGATATGACTAAAGAAATTATAAATGATTTTAGAGAAAGATGTTTCGGAGATTTTGAAGGAAAAAATCATGATGAATTAAAAAATGATCCTTACTATAAAGAATTTTTCAAAACTAATTGGAAAAGTAATGTACCTAATGGGGAAACCTCTGAAAGCTTCTTTAATAGAACAGCAAACGCTTATTTCCATATAATAGAAGATATGAAAAAAAATAATTTGGATTATACTGCTGTTGTTACACATGGAGGGGTTATTATGTCAATATTCAGCAGATATGATAATGGTAAATTAGGATTTTATGATTATATATTACAAAACGGATGCGGATATTATACGGAAATAGATGATAAAAATAATATAAATATTATAGAAAAGTTATAATTTTACGATGATTATTAGTAATAACTTTTATTGGAATAAATAACATGAAAATATTATTAATACTGCCTATATCTTTTCTTTTAAATATATTTATAAAAAACATCAAATTTGATCCTTTTGTTTTTATATCAAGACTCCATTTCATAGCTGAAGATTTATTCAGAAGAAAAGGAAATCCTGAAAACAAAATATTATCCTATATAATAGGTATATTATCATCTTTAATACTTATAGCTATATCATTTTTAATTCCTTTCTTTCTTTTGATGTTTTTGTATAAAATGCATTTTTTATTAGGATTAATAATAGAACTTGCTTTATGTTATATAACATTAGGTATTAGAAAGCCTTTAGAAATAAGTTCTTATATATACCATAGCATGATAACAAATGATATTAAAAAAGCTAAATCCCTTTTAAGAGAAAATGCTGAAGTGGATACTGAAGATATTGAAGATGAACAAATAATCAAAAATACAATAGAATATACTATAATAAGCATCGCTGAAGATTATATATATCCGGCTATATTTTTATTATTAGGAGGAGCTCCTCTTTGTATAGCTTATAAGACTATATATGTGCTTTCTGAAAGTTCTTCTGATACAATATATATAGATGAAAATAAAAGCGATGATGTATTTGGAATATTAAATATTAAATTATGCTATATATTAAATATAATACCTTCATTCTTTACAGCTTTAATTTCTATTATAACATCTATGTTCTTCAGATATGAATATAAAAATGCATTTGCTGTTTTGAAAAAAGACGGTAAAAATAATAAAGCAAGATTAGAAGCAGGTATTGCCGGTGCTATGAATATAGAACTTGGAGGAGAATATATAAAAGACAGTGAAATATACGACAGACCATTGATAGGGGAATATTTAGAAGATTTAAATCCTAATCATATAGAAAAAGCTAATAAATTAATATTAACTTCAGCTATATTTGCCTTAGCAGCATTAATAATAATTAAACTTATTTCTATGTTAATATCTTCAATAATTTTCTAAAATAATAAATTAAGAATATAATTATAGGCTTTAAATAATATAATATTGATTATTATTTAAAGCCTATATTTTTATATTAATTATTCATTTTGATAAACTGCTTTACTTACTAAATTATCATTCTTTAAATTCGTATTATAAAATATAAATAAAAACAAAATAGCTAATATTAACTGTGATGCTGGTACAGCAAACCATACACCATTAAGTTTCAAAAATAAAGGAAGTATCAATATACATAAAGGACTTACAAATAAAGGGTCTATATAGGTTAAAAGTGTAGAATATCTGCTTTCTCCTGATGAATAAAAATATGCAGTTCCAAGCCTTACTATAGGCTGAAGTATAAATGCAGCTGATATTATAGGAAGACCTAAACTTATTATAGCATTAGTTTCTATAGATGCCCCGAATAATATTCCAAGTTTATTTCTAAAAATCAACACTATTATTATAAGGAAAGCTCCAAGTATAATATCAAATAATATACCTTTTTTAAATACTTTTCTCATAAGATCATTTCTGCATGCACCTTTAAAATAACTTATCATAGGCTGACAGCCCTCTGCAACTCCCTCAAATAAATGCAAAATAGAGCCGTATATATAATTCATTACAGAGTATGCAGTAGTTCCTAAATATCCGCCGTATTTGATGCATTGAAGATTATTAAATATAACTATAAGAGAAGGAGCCATAACTAAACCAAATGGAGATAATCCTATTTGCAAAGCTCTCTTTGTCATAGATAAATCAAAATCTGATAATCTTATTTTTGTTCTGTTTTTCTTTCTTATAAAAAGATAATAAACAGCTATTAAAGCAACTAATCCTTGAGCTATTATTGTAGCTAAAGCAGCACCGAACATCTCTAATCTAAAAACCATTAAAAATAAATAATCAAGAATAATATTTGTTATAAGTCCAACTCCCATAAAACTCATGGCATGAATAGTTTTTCCTGAATTTCTTATTATAGGCATAGATCCGAATGATATTATTTGAAAGCCGCCTCCTAAAATTATAGTAGTAATATATGAATCAGCCTGTTTAAATACCTCATCTCTTGCACCAAGTAAATATATAAGACTATTCTTTAATAAAAGAAGAACAACTGTTAATATTATACTGAAAATTTTTAAGTTTGTCAATTTTTTAATCTATTGTATAATAACAATATGGATTTTAATTTAACAGACGAAGAAATAAAATTTTTGAAAGC
>CASGDY010000239.1 GCA_949300355.1 uncultured Brachyspira sp. | reverse complement strand
CATTTTTGTTTCATATTCAATAAAAAAATAAAACAAAATGAATAATAAAAAAATTGTATCTCCAAAATATAAAAGCAAGTCTTCATTGATTTAAAGGCTTGCTATTATAAATTAATCTAATAATTATATACTGCTTTAATATAAAAAAACAAACTTATAAATTATATTTTAAAATACTGCAATTCCAGAATCAGTTCTTCCATCGCAGCCTGCAAAATAAACATTATTATCATTCTTTAGTATAACTTGTCCTCGTCCGAAATATCCGAAATTTGTAATATGAGGCTTTTTAGTAATATTATGTCCTAATGATGAAAGCTCTGAAAATAATGTATCATCAAAATTGTATTCTAATTCTATGTTCTTCTCCCCTACCCATTGCCATCTAGGTTTATCTAATGCTGCTTGAGGATTCAAATTATGATCTATTAAATTACTCATAACCTGTAAATGCCCCTGAGGCTGCATGAAAGCTCCCATAACACCTAAAGCTGCATAAGGTTTTGAGTCCTTACATATAAATGCCGGTATTATTGTATGATAAGGCTTTTTATGCGGGGCTATAAAATTATCTGAATTAGGATCTAATGAAAAATTAGCTCCCCTATTTTGTAATGCTATGCCTGTTTCTGGAATAACTATACCTGAACCAAATGCACAATAATTACTTTGTATATAAGAAACCATATTTCCTCCGCTATCTGCAGTTGCTAGATACACAGTGTCTCCTGATGAGAATATATGATTTATAGGTTCTAATGCTTTATTTATTCTTATTAATGAAGCTCTTTTAATAGCATATTCTTTTGAAAGCATTTCTTCAATGGAAGTTTTCATGTGATAAATATCAGCAACATATTTTTTTGTGTCTATGAATGCTAATTTTAATGCCTCTATTTTATAATGAATGTTTTCTAATGGTGTTAAACTTTTCAAATCAAAATTAGATAAAATATTTAAAGCCATTAATACTGTAATACCATGCCCATTTGGAGGAATCTCATAAATATCGTATCCTCTGTAATTAGTTGTTATAGGAGTAACAAATTCAGGATAATATTCGTTTAAATCTTCTTTAGATAAATATCCTCCATACTTCTTCATAAATGCATCTATTTTTTCAGCATACTCTCCTCTATAAATACATTCCGCATTTGTGTTTCCTATATTCTCTAAAGTTTTAGCATGATATGGAAGTTTAACTATTTCTCCAAGTTCAGGAGTTCTGCCGTTAAAAGTAAATGTATCAAACCAATATTTAAACTCTTCTCTTTTTAATTTATCAGATTCTTTTAAATATGTATAATAAGATTTTTTCCAATCGAGAGCAGCTTGAGGCTGAACAGCATAACCTTCTTTGGCATATCTAATAGCAGGTTCAAGCACATCTATAAGTTTTAATTTTCCGAACTTTTTTACAAGTGTTGTCCAAGCTGCAGGTATTCCCCCAACTGTTACAGGCAAAAGTCCGTAAGTAGGCATTGTATCAAGATTAAGCGATAATATTTTATCAACATCTAAATTCTTTGGTGAAAATCCGCTTCCATTAATTGCATATAAATTATTTTCAAAATTTATTATAGCAAAAGCATCGCCTCCCAAACCGTTTGAAGTAGGTTCAACAACTGTAAGAGCAGCTGCAGTTGCAATTGCCGCATCAATAGCATTTCCTCCTTTTTTTAATATTTCAAGTCCTGCCTGAGAAGCTAATATATTGCTTGTAGAAACTATATTTTTTCCAAAAACTACATTTCTTTTAGATGGATAAGTATTATCATAAAAATCCATAATAAAATCCAATACTTTATTTTTATTTACTTAAGTATAATTAAAGGATTAGATTTTGTCAAAATATTTTTTAATAATGTTTTATTAAAACTTAAAAAAATTATTATATAACATTAAGAAGTTCTTTTACTATTTTAGGATGCAATATTTTAGAAATATTAATAAGAATTTAATTATTAACTTTTTGTATATACTAAAAATTTTTAAGTTTCTCAATTTTATTATCATTTGTAAAGTGTATTAATAAAAACTAATTTAAAATACATAAACACTATATTTCGTTTATAGAATATTTTTTATTTTATTCAACTTTTCCCGCCGCATACGCTCTGCGGACTTCGTCAAAGTTTTTATCCTTCGGATACGCTTCGCGAAAAACGCAATTACTAGAACTTTATATTAAATATATACTTATTAAATATATGACATAACCTAAATTTAGACAATAAATGCAGGCTTTTTGGTTCTCGCCGTAGGCGTACTTCGTATGTGCCACGCCAAAGGCGGACAGCGTCCAAAAGAACTGGGGTGCGGCACGGCTGTGTGATTCACATCAAAGCTCTGCAGATATTTAAAATTTAAAAAAATTATTTCTGACAAAATATAGTTGTTTAGATATATAATAATATTTTTTAATAAAAAATATTATCAAGCCCTTTTTAAAAACATTAAATTTCTTTTTGTAAACTCTATTATCTCATCTTCTGTCATCTTATCAAAGCCTAGTCTCTTTTCCTCCTCAAGCAATTTTAATTTTTCCTCCCTTTCCTTCTGCATTTTAATTAGCTTTATTTCTTTAAGCTTCTCTTCTCTCTTTATCAATTCTTCTTTGCTGTAATGCCTTTTAATTGTATTTTCTCTGTCGCCTTTAATCAAATAAATTTTTAAATAAGACAAAAAATCAAGCCATATACCTGATAAATTATCTTTATCTTTAACTTTTTTCTTAGCTAAATTAATACAGTCTTTCCAATCAAATTTCCTATCATTGAAAATTGATTTTATTTCTTCCTGCTTATATTTAGTTTTAAAAGAATGTACTTGATATAATTTACTAGCTTTGCTTCCTGTAAGAAAATTAAAAGTATTAATAAGCTCATTAACAAATGAATCAAAACTATTAGAGAGAGAATTTATATTATCTGTTTTATTTATATTATCTGAATCATTTTTATTATCTGATTCGCTTTCTTTATTATTTAAGTTATTATCTTTATTATTATCTTCGGCTTTTTTGTCTATACCGTCTGTACAATTTTTACTACACCGTATAGGCATTTTTGATATGCTTAATTTTTTATTTAAATATATTTTTCTTTTTTCATTATTTTGCTTACTCTTATCATAAATGCATTTTATATAATTGTATTCTTCTAACTGTCTTA
>CASGDY010000238.1 GCA_949300355.1 uncultured Brachyspira sp. | reverse complement strand
ATATATAAGCATTATAAATATTGAAATTTATAAAATTATGTATTAATATTAAATCTATGAATAATGTATCAGTTTTAATCAAACCATCATCATCTTTATGCAATATAAATTGTAAATACTGCTTTTATATAGATGAAGCCAAAAATAGAAAAATAGAAAATAACGGCATTATGACTGAAAAAGTAATGAAAACCATAATAGATAAAGTTCTTCAAAATGCTGATAAAAATGCATTGTTTTCATTTCAGGGCGGAGAGCCTACAGTAGCCGGTTTTGAATATTTCAAATCGTTTATAGATTATGTGAATATCAGCAATAAAAAAAATATCAATATAAATTACAGCATACAAACTAACGGACTCTTGATAGATGATAAATGGCGCCAATTATTCAAAGAAAATAATTTTTTGGTAGGGCTTTCTTTTGACATAATAAAAGATATACATGATGATTACAGAGCAGATAAAAGTAATAATGATACTTACAGCAGAGTATTAGAAACTAAAAAATTATTCGATGCATTTAATATAGAATACAATATACTTACAGTACTCACATCTGAATTATCAAAATATCCTAAAGACATATACAAAAAAATAAAGAAGCTCAATATTAAATATACACAGTTCATACCTTGCCTATCTGAAATGAATTCACCTAGCACGGAATATTCTATAAAACCAAAAGAGTTTTCATACTTTTATAAAGAAATATTTTCATTATGGAAAGAAGATTTTTTTAATAATAATTATTACAGCATACAGTTCTTTGACAATATCATTCCATTATTTTTCGGAGGCTATCCTCCTATGACTTGCGGTATAAACGGCAAATGCACAAATCAAATAATAATAGAAAGCAATGGAGATGTTTTTCCCTGCGACTTTTATTGTTTAGATGATTATAAAATAGGAAATATAGCTGAAGATGATTTAATGCAGATTTATTCAAGCAGTAAAGCAAAAGACTTTATAAATGAAAAATCAAACAGAATCAATGATTATAAACATACATTATGCCGTTCTTGTAAATATCAAAGAGTATGCAGCTGCGGATGCAAGAGAATGGAAAACAATATGTATATAGATGAAAGCGGAGAGTTTTGCGGATTTAAAGATTTTCTTGACTATGCTATAAATGATATGGCTATAGTATGGAAGATGATATCAAGATAATTTAATAATAAATAGATTATTTATGAAAATGATCATATATATTATTTGCTGCTTTATAACTTATTCCGGGTATATTTCTAATGCTTTCAAATGATGCATTTTTTATATTGTCTATATTTATAAAATGAGAATATAATTTCTCTATAGTTTTCTTACCTATTCCCTCTATGCTTTCAAGTTCGCTTCTGACCATCTCTCTGCTTCTTTTCTTACCATGACTGCTATTAACCCATCTATGAGTTTCATCTCTTACCTTCTGTAAAAATAATCTTGCAGGCTCATTATCGCTAAGCTGTACAGGTTCATTTCTATTAGGTAAATATATCTCCTCAAACTTTTTAGCTAATGCCATTATAGGCTGTCCTTTGATATCAAGTTCCTTCAATGCCTCTATAGCTGAATTAAGCTGTCCTTTACCTCCGTCTATAAGTATTAAGTCTGGAAAAGTAAGGTTTTCATCTCTTAATCTTTTATATCTTCTGTAAACTGCCTCTTTTATTGAAGCGAAGTCATCTATGCCTGTAACCGTTTTCATATTGAATATTCTATAATTTTTATTGTCAGAAACTCCATTAACGAATCTAACCATACCAGCCATAGTATAGCTTCCCTGAATATGTGCTATATCGAAAGACTCTATTATACTAGGAGCTTTTTTCAATTTGAATATTTCCTGAAGTCTTGTTATTCCTAAAGGTACTTCTCTAATCAATGCTTTTTCTTTGAATAAATGTTTGGCATTTTCATTTGCTATTGCCATTAAACCTTTTCTGCTTTTATCTAATTTTATATCAACATCTCTTCCTGAAACCTGCTTTAAATAATCTTTTATTATATCAACATCATTAAGAGGAAAATCTGTAGATATAGAAGCCGGTATCAAATTGGCATGAGTATAATATTGAGTAAAGAATGCCGAGAGTATTTCTGAATATTTTGACATACCATTTTCATTATAATAATCTTCATCATTAGGAGACTGCATACTGAAAGTTTTTCTGTCTGCAAGTTTGCCTCCTTTAAAAGATAAAATCACTATAGTATAATTGCCATTCTCTCCATAAGCCCCTATTATATCAATATCATCGCTTTCAGGAATATAAATACTCTGCTCTACTGTTATATATTTAAGCAAGTCAATTTTATCTCTCAAATCTTTGGCCGCTTCAAACTCCAGCTTCTCAGCATGAACAAACATCTCCTGTTTTAATCTAGCCACCAATTCATCAACATTGCCCTCAAGCACCATTACAGCATCATCAATAGTTTTATCATAATCTTTTTCAGTGATTAAATCGGCACAAGGAGCGGTACATTTTCCTATATGATGATAAAGGCATGGTCTTATAGGTCTTTTTAGCGGAAAATCATATTTGCATCTTCTTAATTTGAAATTATCAATTATAAACTTTACTATATTATCCGCCCTTTCAGCAGCTACATAAGGTCCGTAATACTTTTTATATTTTCTGGCATTATCTTTATCTATTACATTTCTGGCCTTTATAACTCTTGGAAAATGCTCATTTGTAATCGCTATAAATGGAAATGATTTCTGATCTTTAAGAAGTATATTATAATGAGGTTTATGCTTCCTTATCATCTCAGCTTCTAATATAAAAGCCTCAACTTCATTTTCTGTAAGTATATATTCAATATCTCTTATATGCTCAACCAATGCTGTAGTTTTAGCATCTTTATTTGAATTATTAAAATATGATGAAACTCTTTTCTTTAGAGATTTTGCTTTACCTATATAAATTATTTCGGATTTGGAGTCCTTCATAAAATATACTCCGGACTTATCCGGAATACGTTTTAATTTATCATGTATATAACTTTTAACTTCCTGATTCATAATTCACAACTTTTTATAAATTATACATAAAATAAAAAACTTTGTCAAAGCAAAAGTATATTATATATTACTTTATATCATTTTTAATATTATAATAGTTAATATATAGTTAATCAACATAAATAAAAATTATAAATAGTACAAGTAATAAGCCTCATATTTTAATAGTATTAA
>CASGDY010000237.1 GCA_949300355.1 uncultured Brachyspira sp. | reverse complement strand
TTTAAATAACTATAAAATTATATAATAATAAAAATGTTATTTTTGCATTTTTAATTAATACCGATAATGTAATAAATATTTATTACATTTATAAAATAGTTGGGGTTTTTATGATAATAACAAATAATATTAATGCGATTAGAGCGAACAGATATTTAAAAGTCAATTCTACTGAACATAAGAAAAAATTTCCTAGTTTATTTGCAAGCGAGAAAGGACCTTTAATACAGGGAAAATATATACTTCGTGCGGAAAAAAATACTCAAGACGGAATATCATTTATACAAACAGCCGATGGATATTTGGGAGAAACAATAGATATATTGCAGCGTATTAGAGAATTAGCAGTCAAATCTGCAAATGGAATATATAACAATTCTGACAGGTCGTATATTCAGGCAGAGGTATCAAGTTTAATAGATGAAATAGATAGGGTGGCAAGTCAGGCACAATTCAATACTTTAAATATATTGACAGGCAGATTTTCAAATACAGTTAATGCTTCTGCAAGTATGTGGATTCATATAGGACCAAGCAGAGATCAGAGAAAAAGAATTTATGTTGCTACAATGACAGCAAGTTCTTTAAAATTAAAAAATGAATTTAATAGTTATATTTCTGTATCTTCTGTGAGTAAAGCGAATAGAACTATAGGAATGGTAGATAATGCCATTGAATATGTTATTAAACAAAGAGCCGATTTAGGGGCTTATAAAAATAGATTCAATACATATATTCAAGGGCTTATGAACTCTTATGAAAATACTATTGCTTATGGCAGTAAAAAAATGGATAGAGATGTGGCTGAAGCTTCTATTTATGAGGCTATAAGCTCAATAAAATCTCAGTCTGCTTTGGCTATGCTTGTACATTCTAATAATTTACCTAAGGATGCTTTAAACTTATTAAGATAGTACTAATTTGATTTTATTTTACAATTATGATATAATGCAGTTCAAATTTTATAATAAGGGTTAAAAAATGAAACTTAATAGTTTGACATTTAAAATACCGCTTATTATGGGACTTTCTATTACATTATCAATATTTGTAATAACAGTTATAATGTTTTTAATATCATTGAAGTCTGTTGATATAGCGGCTCAAAATGGATTTGAAACTGCTGCTGCTGCCTATGAGGGTACAGCCAATCTATGGATAGAACATCAAAAATCAATAATTGAAAGCTTTGCTACTAATGAAAGTATAGTCAATTATTTGTTATCTGCTGATGAGTATAATACTCAGATGGCAAGCAATACTTTAATAGGATTTAAAAATTATAGGAATGCCTCATTGCATTTTACAATTTTAAATAGAGAAGGTAAAGTTCTTCTTGATTCGGAAAATGGTTCTTTAATCAATTATAATAATGGTTATGATTCAGATTTTACTTTATACAAAAATAATACAGCAAAAATGGGTGTTGTGAAATCTTCAATAACAGGCGATATCGTTTATAAAATGTATGCTGATATTAAAGATAATAATGGAAATGTTATAGGAGTTTTATCATCTCATATCGACTGGTCAGATTTTATAAAGCATTGTATTTCATTTGCTAAAATAGGAAATACAGGAAATATAATGATAGTTGATGAGGATAAAAATATCATTGCTCATAAAGATGAAAATAAAATTTTAAATAGCTTAAAAGATTTTAAAGCTCTTGATGATATGACTGTCTTAAAAAAATCTATTAAGCATTATAGAGATAATGATAATAAACTTTATATGATGTATTTCAGTCCTATAATATATCCTCATTGGTATATAGTTGCCACAATAGCTGAAAGCGAACTTTATAATCCTGTAAATAGTATGCTTAGACATCCTATATATATAGCTGCTATTTTGATTATTTTATCTATAATTATGATTTGGATGTTTTCAAAATATATCACATCTCCTATTAAAGAGATTGTTAAAGAGGCAGATAATATTGCAAATGGTGATTTAACTACTGTAATATCTAAAAAGCATTTGAATAGAAAAGATGAAATAGGAGATATTTTAAATAGCTTTAATAAAATGAAAAAAGTCATAAAGGATATTATTAAAGTTGTAAATTCAAATATATCTCAAACAAAAAGAACAGCTTATAGTTTATATTATTCAAATAAAGATTTGTCAGAGAGAACTATATCACAAGCCTCCGATATAAATGCTACAACATCATTTATGAAAAATATTTCTCTTTCTATAGATGAATCAACTAATGATATGAAATCTATGAGTGACGGCATGATAGATGCTAGAAATGAAATAAATAATGCAGGTTCTATAATATTTGATACTGCTAAAAATACAGAACTTGTTTTTGAATCTAGTAAAAAGATAGGCGATATAATAAAGATTATTGAGGATATAGCATTTCAAACTAATATATTAGCTTTGAATGCTTCAGTAGAGGCGGCACGTGCTGGAGAGCAGGGCAGAGGATTTGCAGTTGTTGCTTCTGAGGTTAGAAATTTGGCATTAAATACATCAGAGTCAGCTAAGAATATTACCTCTTTAATAGAAGATAGTAATGATAAAATTAAAAAAGCTACAGATTCTGCTAATATGTCACAAAAATTATTTGTTGAAATAGAGAAAAAAATAGAAAACACTACAAATATAATGAAAGATGTAGTTTTAAAGATTAATAAACAGCAGGAAGATGTTTCTAAAATTAATAATTCTATGCTTAGTATAGATGCCAAAACTAAAGATAATGCAGATTTGGTAGAACTTATGAAACATTCTTCTTCAGAATTGGAAAAGCAAACTAATAACTTTTTTAGTGCTATAAGTTTCTTTAAAACAGGTGTTCATCATTTGGATTGGTCAGAAAATTACAATACTAATAATGAACATATAGATGAACAGCATAGGAAATTATTAAATTTTATTAATGATATATATTCTGCTATATATGAAGAGGATTCAGAGAGAGTAAAAAATGTATTTAATATGACATTGGATTATACAAAATATCATTTTTCAGATGAAGAGAAACTACAAAAAGAAAATGCTGATAGGTATAAAAAAATAAAAGAACATTTTGAACAGCATAGAAGTTTTGAAAATTTGGTTGCTAGAAAAATTGATGAACTTAATACATCAAATGACTGGAAAAATACAGCTTTAGATATGGCAAATATCTTGAGTAAGTGGCTTATTCAGCATATTGGAGTTTGGGATAAAGAATTTGTAAAAATGGTTGGAATATAGTAATAA
>CASGDY010000236.1 GCA_949300355.1 uncultured Brachyspira sp. | reverse complement strand
TTCAAACAAAACTTAATAATATTTTATGCCATTAATAAATAAAAATTACATTCATAAATAATCCAAATTTGACAAAATATAGTTGTTTAAGTATATACCATATATTTAATACATATATTTTTAATATAAAGTTCTAACAATTGCGTTTTTTGCGTAGCGTATCCGAAGGATAAAAACTTTGATGAAGTCCGCAGAGCATGTGCGGCAAAAAAGTTGATAATAATTACATAATGTTGTAGTAGTCGGAAAATGAAATCGTTTCAGTATATATTATGAATTATTAATTTTAAATTAAGTTTTTTGAATGATGAGAAATTATAGCACCCGCCCAAGTTTTCATTAGAATTTGAAATTTTTATTATTAATCAAATTATTATATTTTTTATTTTATGGGCACAAAAATTAAGGCTGATATAAATTAATATACCAGCCTTAAAATATTATTAGTAAATATATTTTTTATAAGAAACAGCCTTCAAGTTTAGTATCGCCAAGCAAATGTTTTTCTATTGATGCCGCTATAGAAACAAAAGAATCTTTAACACCTATATTAACATTTTTTTTCAAATTTTTTCCATAAGCAAGTATAGGTATATATTCTCTTGTATGATCGCTTCCCTTGTATGTAGGATCGCATCCATGATCCGCTGTTATAATGAATAAATCATCATCATTTAAATTTTCAATCATTTCAGGAATATATTTATCGAATTCTTCCAAAGCATTTTTATATCCTTTTGGATCTCTTCTATGTCCGTAAAGCATATCAAAATCAACTAAATTTGTAAATATTAATCCTTCATCAATTTCCTTAATAGCCTTAATAGTTTTTTCTATACCATCAAGATTGTTTTTATTAGTTTGTCTGTTTTCGGTAATACCAACACCCGCAAATATATCGCTTGTTTTTCCTATGCCTACAACAGGAAGATTTTTATTTTTTAATCTGTCAAGCATAGTTTCACCGCTTGGAGGCACTGAATAATCATGTCTTCTTTCAGTTCTTTTATAATTTCCTTTAGTTCCTATATAAGGACGTGCTATAACTCTTGCTACAGGAGAATGTTCATTGCATATTTCAAGTGCTTTTTTGCATATACTATAAAGTTCATCTATAGGTATTATTTCTTCATGAGCTGCTATTTGAAGAACAGAATCGGCAGAAGTATAAACTATTAAAGAACCATTTTTTAATTGTTCATCTGCATAATCATCTATAACTTCAGTACCTGAATAAGGTTTATTGCATACAACTTTTCTTCCTGAAAATTCTTCTATTTTTTTTAAAGTAATTTCAGGAAATCCATTAGGGTAAGTATTGAATGGCTTTTCAGATACTAATCCGGCTATTTCCCAATGTCCTGTAGTAGTGTCTTTGGCCTTAGAAGTTTCCATAGCTTTGCCGTAATATCCTATTGTATTATTATTTTTTGAAACCCCTTCTATATCTATTATATTTCCAAGCCCTATTTTTTCCATGTTTGGAAGACTTATTCCTCCATTAGCTTTAGCCAAATGAGCAAGAGTATTAACTCCCTCATCTCCAAAAACAGCTGCATCAGGTAAAGCACCAACACCGCAGCTATCAACCACTATTAAAACGGCTTTCTTTTTATTCATATTTTATTATCCTATATTTAATTTTTTATATCTAATTTAAATATAACCATTTTTTAAGAATTATATAAAATATTATTTAATGTGTATATTCTGTTTTATAATAAAAAATTAATAATTATGGAAATGCTATAAAAGAAATTTTTTGGTATAAAAAAGGGATAGATTAAACTATCCCTATTTTTAATAATATATTTAAGAATTATTTATTATTTTTTGCATCCTTTTTTCTTTTCTAAACCTATAGCATCAGCTAATTCCTGATCTATAACAACAACAACATCATCATGAAGTTTAAGGAAAGTAACAGGACACTTAGTAGTAATTTTATCATTAGTAAGAAGCTCTTTCATAGCAGCAGCTTTTCCTTTACCAATAGCAGCTATAACTATTTTTTTAGCCTTTAATATTCCGCCCATACCCATACTGAATGCTTCTTTAGGAACATCTTTTTCTGAAGCAAAGAATCTTGCATTAGCTTTAATAGTTTTTTCATCTAATTTAACGCATAATGCATCAGCATGTAAAGCCTCATCAGGTTCATTAAATGCTATATGTCCGTTAGGCCCTACTCCTAATAATTGTATATCTCTAGGAAGTTTATTTATTTTGTCATTAAATTCTTTTAATATTTTTTCTTTATCTCCTATACCTTTAGGAACAAAAGTATTCTTTTTGTCAATATTTACATGATCAAATAAATTTTTATTCATAAAATATCTGTAGCTTTGTTCATTTTTAGGATCTAATCCCTTATATTCATCTAAATTTACAGATTTAACATTTTTAAAATCTATTTCTTTCTTTTCATAAGCCTTTATTAAATGAGGATATACAGCCTCAGCAGTACCTCCTGTAGCAAGTCCCAAAACAGCATCTTTTTTTACTTTTAATAAATTAATAATTTCTGCTGCTGTTTTTTTACCAACCGCATTAGCATCTTTAACAATAACTAATTTTAATCCCATAATAATATACTCCTTTTATTTGGATTATTATATTTTTCATAAATTAACTCTTTAACCGAATTATAACATATATATAATTTATTATCAAATATTATGATGCTATTGATTTTGATAGAAAAAAATATAAAATATTTACATCAATAAATTTTTAATATATTAAGGGAAATGAATAATGGATAAAAATATAAAGATAAAAGCAGCAATATTTGATTTTGACGGAACTTTGGTTGATAGTGAAAGTTTGTATACTAAAGCATTGATTCATACATCTAATGAAATGAATGTGCTTAAGGATGCAGACTTTAACTCTTTAGCAGGATATCAGACTAAAGATATAGATGATATTTTGAAAAAAAAGGGTTATTATGTACCGGATAATTTTTTTAAAGAAGCAGAGATTTATTTTCGTAAAATCATAGAGACTGATTTAGAAACTTTTGACGGTGTTATGGAAACTTTAGAAAGATTAAAAAATATTGATATTGTCATAGCATCAAACAGTAATATAGATTATGTTACAAGAATGTCTGATAAAAAGGGTATAGCAAAATATTTAAAAGGTTATTCTTGCCATAATGAGAAATTAAAAGCTAAGCCATCGCCAGATTTATTTTTAAATGCTTTTGAACTATTAAAAAAAATCAATACTGATATAAAAAAAGAAGATGTAATAATATTTGAAG
>CASGDY010000235.1 GCA_949300355.1 uncultured Brachyspira sp. | reverse complement strand
TCACAAAAGAATACATTCAGCTTTAAATTATGATACACCTATGTTATACTTCAAAAAGATAAGGAATACTTAAATGCAATATGTTTGGCACCCGTGCAAGTAATTAAAAGATTTATATTTTTAAGCATTAATTTGAAATAAGTATAAAAAAAGTATATTATTATTTATAAATTTAATTAAAGGTGTGTTAATGAAAACTGCAGAAGAATTAATAAAAAAATTAATGAAAAATCAAATGGATTATAATATATTTATAAAATTTAATTCAAAAACAGCTTTAGAAAAAACATCTCTTACTAATTTGATAAGAAAAGCTATAAGCAGCGGATATATAGAAAAAACAGCAGGTAATTTACTTCGTGTAACAAAAGAGGGCAGACAATATATTAATAAATTAGAAGGTAAAGAGGAAGCTCCTAAAACTGTAAAATCTGTAAGGGTTAATGTTGATCCTAAAGATGCCAAATCAGATTCTAAGATCATAGCTAAATCTTATAATATAAAATTGGATTTCAGCGAAGAGCTTTTAAAATTGGCGGAAGAAATTAATAATAAAGCTGATTTCACAAATATAGAAGATGACAGAGTTGATTTAAGAAATTTAAAAACAATAACTATAGACAGTGAAAGTTCAAAAGATTTGGACGATGCTTTCAGTATAGAAAAAACTGATAATTATAAAGTATATGTTCATATTTCTGATGTAAGCCATTTTATAGAGCTTGATTCTCCTTTGGATTTAGAAGCTAGGGCAAGAGGAAATTCTACTTATTTGATTGATACAGTTTATAATATGTTTCCTGAAGTTTTGTCTAATAATATAATTTCTTTAAATGAAAATGTTGATAGATTTGCTCTTACTTTTATTTTTGATATAAATAATGAAGGTGAAATATTATCTTCATCTGTATGTAAAAGCGTTATAAGATCCGACAGAAAATTATCTTATAATTATGCTGAGAAACTTATAAAAAAAGAAGAAAGCGATGATGATTGGCTTTTAGAGCTTATTGATAATGGTTTAAATATAAAAAATATTTTGTATAAAAAAAGAAAAGATGGCAGAGGAGTAGAGTTTGAAAATCAGGATATAAAAATAGTTCTCAATGATGAAGGCATACCTATAGAGTTTTATGCAGAAGAAAAAAAAGAATCTATGGCTATAATAGAAGAATTAATGCTTCTTGCTAATAGTCAAATAGCCAAAAAATTATCAAGTTATGACGGAGTTATATTCCGCTATCATGGACTTCCTGATGAATACAGATTCAATAATTTTAAAATACTTGCACATACTAAAGGTTATAATTTAAAAGAAAATCCTGATAAAACTTATGATATAAAAGGATTCATTGATAATGTGAAAGGAAAACCTGAAGAAAATTTGCTTATACCTGTACTTCTTCGTTCTATGACTCCTTCATCCTACAGTATAGTTAATAAGAGCCATTTTGGTTTGGGTCTTGATTATTATACTTATTTCACTTCGCCTATAAGAAGATATGCAGATTTACTCATTCATAGAATAGTTAAAGATACTATTTTATCTAATAAAGATGTGATAAATGAAAAGTTAAAAAATATATGTAAGGATTCTATTGAAAGTTTATCTCTGCTTGATAAAACTTCAAAGAAGGCTGAAAAATATCTTATTCAAATAAAAGCAGCAAGATACATGAAAGACAGACTCGGTGATGAGTATTATGGAGCGGTTAGTTCTATAACTCCAAAGGGAATATATGTTGAAATAGAAGGTTTGGAAATAGAAGGCTTTATTGAGGCCACTTATGTGGGTTCTAATTATAGATTTTATCAGGATATGCAAAGCGTATATGTTGATAAAGTAAAGGCTTATGAGTTAGGTGATAGAGTAAAAGTTTTGGTTGCCAGCTCTAATGTGGAAAATGGAAAAATATTTTTCTCTTTGTAATTAATTAATATGGGGCAGTTTTAATGCCCCATATTAATTATTGTATTTTGAAATACTCTATTTCTTTTACAATATTTTGGCTCAAATTTGATATTTCAGTGCTTGAAGCAGAATTTTGACTTGCTAAGCTGGAATTTTCTTGTGTTATATTATTTAATTCTTTTATTGCTATATTTATCTGCATTATTCCATCTTCTTCTTGTACTGTAGATTGTGATATATCTTTTAATTCCTTTTCCATATCTTTAACTAAATTATTTATAGTTTCTAATATCTCAGAAGATTTATCAGCGGATTCATTTCCAATTTCTACTCTTTTAACTGTTTCATCTATTATATTTGTTATGTTATTTGCAGCTTCATTTACAGTCTGAGCTAAAGATCTCACTTCACTTGCTACTATAGCAAAACCTCTTCCTTGTTCTCCAGCACGTGCAGCTTCTACAGCAGCGTTCAAAGCTAATATGTTTGTTTGAAATGCTATTGATTGTATTAATTTAGTAATTTCAGATATTTTTTTACTGGATTCAGATATTTTATTCATATGATCTGAAATATTATTTACTGATTCTACTCCTACAGAAGTAGTTTCTATTATTTTGGAACTCATATCCCTAGCTCTTAATGAATTAGACGTTATTTCTTTCATTGAAGTTGATAATGACTGCATAGAACCTGATATTTCTTCTATTGTTGCTGCTTGTGTATTTGTTCTATCTGACATATATTCAGCACTTGAAGAAATATTTTCTATTTCCTGATTTATAGTAGATATATTTAACTGTAATTGATATACAATATTTCCTATAGTATTTTTCATATCATTTAAATGATTTACTAAAGAACCTGATTTATTATTTTTTATTTTTCCTTTTACGGAATGATCCATTGCAAAATTACCTTTTGACATTTGTTCTATACTTTTTATAGCTTTATCTAGCATTTGTGATATAGGCATTACAACTAAAAATGCTAATAAAGTTTGCATTATAATTAGAACTATCATTATAATTAAATATATAATTAATATATTTCTTATTCTACTATCAAGTTCATCTGTTGTTCCGCGTATTATTAATTTGTAAGGCGTATCTCTTAAATTTTTTATTGAATACCATTCATTTCCTATTATTTTTGTTACCGATTTATTAATGTCTTCTATATTTTTAGCATCTTTAAATAGAGGTTCTTCATATACATTATATTTTTCATTGAATATGTAGTCTTTATTTTGATGCGACATATTAAATTAACTTGATTAGAGGTTATTACTTTTTCTAATACATTATTCATTTCCAAGAAATCTATTCCTATGACTCCTTTTAATGAATTATTTGTATAAACAGCTATGGATAAAGTTATACATATATTTCCAGTATTAGCATCTATATAAGGTTCAGTTATAAATATTCCATCTTTTGATATAGCCCCTTTATACCATACTCTTGAAGTTTGATCATAAGTATCAGGATAAGGATTTATTCCATTAACAAATAGTCCGCCGGCATTATAAGGTATTTCATTACCATATAATATATCATATATATTTTTATTTGATTTTATTATATTTTCTAATGTTTTTCTAATATTTGTAAAATCATTATCATTAGCTTGAAAATATCCTCTTAATGTGTATATAACATCATATATTTTTTCCATTTCTATTGAAAGAACCAATTCTGTATTATCCATTTCAATTAATCTATTTTTTATAAAATCATTGGTATATATTTTTTTATAAGTAAAATACATTATTACATAAGCTGATAATAAAAAAACTGCAAAAGGAACTATTAATTTTAATAGTAATACTTTGTTTTCTTTCATAATATAACCCTATAATAACACTAATAAAATAAACTTCCTATAATGAAAGTATAGCAAAAATATTCAGTGTGTCAAATTTACATATATAATTACTTTAAATCTATTAATAATTATATGTTTTATATTTAATAACTTATGAAAATGATAATAATCTATTAATTATAATTGTTATATATTTTTTAATTATATATTTTGTAATGATAAAATTAATTTTTATATTGAAGTTAAAAAATAAAAAGCATATCAGTTTTTTAATATGGAGTTTATTTCATCTTCTGTTAAATAAGCGAAAGTTCCTTCTTTCAAGTTATCTAATAATATATCAGCTATACGAAGTCTTTTAAGTATTATAACTTCAAAACCTATTTTCTGACACATTCTTCTTATTTGTCTGTTTTTTCCTTCTGTTAATATTATATGAAATGAATTTTTATTGACTCTTTTTACTTTTGCAGGCTTAAGTTTTTGTCCGTCCAATGAAATACCATATTCTAATTTTTTCAAAGCTCCGTCAGGTACGCTGTCATTTACTCTTACATAGTACTCTTTTTCACAGTTTGTATTTTCTCCTATTATTTGTTTTGCAAACACCCCGTCATTAGTAAGAAGTATAAGTCCGCTGCTGTCTTTATCCAATCTTCCCACAGGATATATATTATCAAAATCATTTTTTATAAGATTGTATATAGGTTTTCCTTCATTTTTATTTGATGATACAACATAACCTCTAGGCTTATTTAATTTTATATATATTTTATCTTCTTTATATTGTTCTATACTGCATTCTACTTTATCATTTTCATCAACTTGTGTAGCAGGATTAGTATTTACTATTCCATTAACTTTAACATTTTCATTTTGAATAAGCCTGTCAGCTTCTCTTCTGCTTGCGATATTTAAAGATGCTATATATTTATTTAATCTCATTTATCTAACTTTTTATATAAAATTTTTATTACATATTAACATAATATAATTTTTAATCAAATTTTGATAATATTTTCTAAAATTATATAGTTATGATATCGATATAATATATTAGAATTTTATATTTTATAGTTGACAATTTTTGTTGATTATAATATAATTGTGCTAAGTTATTGGATATAATTGCTTAGCTATAAATATTAAGGAGAGTGCGCTATGAAATTCTATAGAAGTACGAGAGATTTTTCTCGCTACCTCATAATC
>CASGDY010000234.1 GCA_949300355.1 uncultured Brachyspira sp. | reverse complement strand
TCAATATGACTGAAATCAGGAAACAGCCATTTTTTTATATAATTCCTTATATTTTTTATAACAGACATACATATATAAAAAAATATAAGGAAATATAAGCATTATATAATTATATTATGCTGCTTTTTCATCAAGCAACTCCTCTTGTTTATCTTGATATGCTTTACTTACTCTTTTAACTGCTGTATCAAAATATTCATCATCAAGCTCTATACCTATAAACTTCCTATTAGTATTAATGCATGCTACTCCTGTACTGCCTCCGCCCATAAATGGATCTAATATAGTATAGTTTTCATCTGAAACTAATTTCACTATTCTCTCCATTAAAGCAACAGGTTTTTGCGTTGGATGCTGATATTTATACTGCTCTCTATTACAACGCATAATAGATGTTTCTATTTTTCCAACTTTTACTGACTGAAATAAATTAACTCCTCTTTTTGCACCTTGATGTTTTCTTGCTGTTATTTCATATTTTCTTTTGCTTTCATAATTAAACTCTTTGATGCCTGTTTCTATATATTTAATAACATCGTCTTTGTCTTTGCCGTTTAATGCACTCCTTAATCCTTTCCAAATATCTATAATTCTATCTAATTTATTTTTATTAATTTGATATTCTAAATAGTCAACATATTCCTTTCTTAAATTAGCATTCCCCAAACTGCGAAAAGAAATATCTTCATGTGTTCTTAAAAAATTATTTAGATAATTAGAAGCATTTTCTTTTTCCCATACAGCATTTTCTTTAAACTTGAAACCATTAAGTTCCATCTGAAAAAAGCATCTCCTCTTCCAAAAAATGCTATCATAGAATTATTTTTTAATAATCTTTTCCATTCTCCAAATACTTTATCTTCATTGAAAGGTATATCTAGTTTATGCTTTAAATATAAATACGGCGGATCTGATGCCACAGCATTTATAGAATTACTTTCTAATCCTTCCATAACCTCTTCACAATTTCCTTTAAGTAAAGTACAGTTTCCAATAACTTTCCAATAACAACTTTCCTAACCATAAAAAGCTCCTGAATTATTTTTTTTCTTACGCCACAGGCGGACATTCGTCTAGTTATAAAATATTATATTACTTATTATTAATATATATTTTTAACTAAAATATACTATTAGGAGTATAAATGCCCGATAAAGCTAAAAAAGCCCCTGCCAACGCCAAGGCGGACTTCGTCGGCACACCTGCGGTGAAAAACGCCCACACCAAAGGTGCACCTACGGTGAATAAGCCAAAAAAAGCCGTTAAAATACCAAATCCGCCAGAATATTTTTGTGGGTATTCTCTAAAAAAATGGAAAGAACTTGCTCCTATTTTTGCTGAAAAAAATATGCTTGGAGATGCCGATTTATCAGCTTTTGAGCTTTTATGTATGCACTATGGTGATGCTATGAATCTTTATGAAGCTATGATTAATGAAGGAGGTTCTATCGCTGGATATTTGGCAGGTAAAAACTCTCAAACAATGGGCGAATATTTAGCATATCATAAAGCTATAACAGCATATACTAAAATGCTTACCGAGTTCGGTTTAACTCCTGCTTCAAAAAAGAAAGTTCCAGCACCTGAAACTATAGAAGATGAGGATATAATTTCTAAGATGCTTAATGAATAAATTAATAAAGATGACGATCCTTTGAGTAAAATGATAAACAAAAATTAAAAATTTTTTATGATTAAAAAAATATAATTATTATTTTGGTTTTAATACTTTTTTACAGAAAAGTCCATATAATAAGTTTCATCATCTATTTTAGTAAAGGTAATGTCACTTCGTCCATATTTTTCAAAATCCTCTTTTGTAACGAAAGCTTTATCATTAACTCCAATTCTTTTCCTAATATATTCACCTAAAATACTGTTGCTTGGATTTGAATGTAAAGCTTTCCCATTATCTTGAGCTCTAACTAAAATCATACTTTGACCATCATCGGTTAATACAGTAAACTGAATCTTTCTATCTGGAAAAAAGTTACTCTTTTGTATTTCCGAGCGTATAGGTATATACGCTTGGTTTTTATCTCTACCATCTCTTTGTCCCCAATTTATTCCTGAAGTAGTACCAACTTCTCCTTTTGACGTTAAAAGAGATAAGGTAACACTATCGTTATTAGGATTATTTTGAATATCTAAATTTGATTTATAGTATGTATCCTTTACAAATCCATCAACAGCTGGATGATTGCAAAAGTATACATCTTTACTTTCATAAAATAAATTAAAATATTTCCAAAGTTCACTTGCACTAAATTCGCACATAAGTTCGTTTTGTTCATCTGATATGAAAGCTTTTTGCGTATAGTTAGCTGACCCCATATATGCAACTAGCGGCTTTTTATTCTCGTCACACCATATATAACATTTACTATGTGTAGGATTTCCTCGTATATTATATAAGCATTCAACTCTACCTTTATGATTTAACATCAGGTCATTAAATTTTATATGATCTACTTTTGAAATTCCATCTCTTGAGACCATACCAATTATCATATGTATACTAATATTAGATAAATCATTTAAATGTAAATCAAGCATTGCAGATGTGGCATATCCACTTAATAAAAACAAATGTTTTGCTTTATCAGGAGGATTTAATAGTAGGTTTTCATATAAATTTTCTTTATACAATTTCATATTGACGCTCAAATTCTATATTACATGGAATACTATCATATGTAATTTTAGAAAAAGTTTTTAGTATAGCTTCAATTATTATTTTTACAGCTACTGGAGGAACAGCCATTCCTATTTGTTTTCTTACACTCTCTTTACCACCATAAAAAATAAAATCGTCTGGAAAAGACTGCAATCTTGCCCTTTCTCTATTTGTTAAAGCCCTATTTTCACTGTAATGGTAAACATGTGTTCCACCACCACCACTAGCGGTAATAGTATATGCAGGTTCATCTTCTTTTAACCGCCTATATATTTGACTCAATTTTGCACCACTTATTTTTAATTGAAGTTCTTCCGGTATATTAGCTGTAAAAGCATTTTCTCCTTGCTTTATATACTGTAATCTTTTTATCACAATATCTGATTGAGTTGTATATTCATGATTATAAGCATCGCTTGGAATATTTGACAAAGCTGTACGAACGCTTACATCCTTATCTATATATTCTTTATTGGAAGGGATTTTAAATGAATATGGTAGATCATTTCTTATACCGACTATTAATATTCTCTGTCTTTTTTGAGGAACTCCGTATTCATGAAATTTATATGTATGTGGATATAGCCTATATCCAAGATTGGCAAATTCATTCATTATTCTTAAAAAATCTTTACCATTATCGCTTGACTTTAATCCCGTAACATTTTCTGCTAAAAACCAATAAGGTTTAAAGTGATCTACTGCTTTTACACAATATTTATATAAACTTCCAAAATCTCCTTTTATGCCGTTTTGCTCCCCAACTACTGAAAAATCGTTGCATGGAAATCCAAAAGTTAAAGCATTGACTTGTTCTAACGTATTAAAATCTAAATTCCTAACATCTTTTATTATTACTTTACAACCTATATTATTAGAAAAAGTTTTGCAAGCATCCTTATCAAAGTCCGTTGCCCATATATGTTTAATATTTCCAAATTCTTTATTAGCCATTTTTATTCCAAGCCCTATACCACCAGCACCACAAAAAAGTTCGCCTATTCTAAAATAATCTACCATAAAAACCTCGTTGATATTTATTTAAAAAATATTTTAGGACTTTATTGACCTTAATTACTTATAACCTCAATAATAACATAAAAAAATAAAAATACAATAAAATAAAAGTTATAAAAGTTTATATTTTATATTATATATATAACCTTTATAACTTACGAGCCATAACATGATTAAATATAAAGACTATATTGATAAAGTTATAAATAAAGAACTGCCAGTATGTCAAGCTGCTTTTTTATCTGTAAAAAGACATTTGGACGATATAGAAAAATCTAACGCCAAAGGCGATAATGATTATCCTTTTTATTTTGATGAGAAAGAAGCTGAAAGACCTATTACTTTTATTCAGTCTTTAGTACATACAAAAGGAGAATGGGCAAATCATAATATTATACTAGAGCCTTGGGAACAGTTTATAATAGCTTCAATATTCGGCTGGAGAAGAAAAGAAAATAATTTAAGAAGATTTAAAAAGGCTTATATTCAAGTTAGCAGGAAGAATGGAAAAACAACTTTTGCATCTGGCATTGGTAATTATTGTTTTTTCTGCGACAGTCCTGCAGAGGCTGGAGTTGAAATATACTATATAGCTACTAAAAAAGATCAAGCA
>CASGDY010000233.1 GCA_949300355.1 uncultured Brachyspira sp. | reverse complement strand
TATATGAAATAAAAATTGCTTCTGCTATTCAAAACCATTTTAATATAGTTAAAATTTACGATTATGGCAAGACCGTTGATGGTTTACCATATATGGTTACAGAGTATTTAAATGGCCAAACTTTAAGAGATATTATTGATATAAAACGAAATATGTCTTTATATGAAACCTGCTATTTAATGAGTCAATTATTAGATGGTTTAAATGAACTTCATTCAAGAGGAATAATTCATCGAGACATAAAACCTCAAAATATATATCTTTTACCAGATAATAGAGTTAAAATTGCTGATTTTGGTATTTCTATTTTTGTTTCTGAGGTATCGAATATCAATGAAGTAAATAAAAAGTAATCAGCCTAAATAAAAAAAGAGGGTAAGGTTTTAGCAGAACCTTACCCTTGAAACATAATTTTCACTTATGAGGTTACAACTATGTATAACATAAACATTATAATACTATTTTTAAAAATAGTAAATAGTATTCTATTAATTTTATTTGAAATTATTAATCAAAATAAATATCACAAATTATATTCAATATTAAAAAAAGATCAATCTGATATTAACATTAATTATCAATATTTTATCAATAATTGATTTTGATTAAAGAGTTAAAAAACAGGGCGGAACTTTTTAAGCTCCGCCATTAAAACATTTTAATATTATTTAGGAGAAAAAAAATGGTGATATTAGTCTTCTATTGTAAATCTTCCTACTCTTCTTATTTCATTTTCTTTTTTATCTTCCAAAGCATCTAAAATAATCTCTGCTTCTTCATCTGAAGGATTTTCAATTTTTATATGCCCGTATCTGCATTCTTCTATCGCATCATTAAGTTTGTCTACGCTTTCAGTTACAGTATTATGAAGATTTTTATAACTTTCCAAATGATATTTGACAGCCTCATAATATTCTATTTGTTCTGTGTTTTGATTGTCTTTAATTTCATTTTCTATAAACTTTATGCATTCTTCTATTTTTATCATTTAATAAACCTCATAAAAATACTATTATTGATTATCTTTCCCTTCAAACTTTGACTGATAACTTTTAAATCCAGCAAGTCCAAGCAAACCGCCCATCAAAAATGGAAGAGCTTCACCAAGTCTAGCATTTTAGAAAAAACCAAAAACGCTATACAAACAAGCATAACCGCCGAACCTAATAAGCTGATTAAACGCATACTAGAAAGATGGCCAGTCTTTGAACATAGTAATAAATCTTTTAATGCCTTCATAATAAGTCCTATGAAATTACAGCTATAAAAAACATCACACATCCGTAAGTTGATTTAATAAAGTAATATATTGATGTTTTTTCTTTAATGAGAGCTTTTAATCTCTCTTTAAATGTTCCTTCTTTTTCATTCATAAACTTATTATAGTATTTTACTATTTCAATAAAATTAAATAATACCATAACACCTATTAAAAAAATTAATATTAATTTAAACATATAAACTCCTATTATTGCTATCGCTCAAAGCCTCACATAAAGATCCTCGATAATAAATTATCGAGGCGTTCGGCTTTTCGCTCCTATTATTGCTATCGCTCAAAGCCTCACATAAAGATCCTCGATAATAAATTATCGAGGCGTTCGGCTTTTCGCTTATTATTTATAAACTTTTAATTTTTCTGCTATTATCTTAAAACTATTAATAAATACCTCTTTTATTTTTTCTTTGTTATTTTCTAATTCTGCTGTTTTACTTCTCTTTACTTCAAATAAAGTTCCTATCTGCTTATTTTGATTATTGAACATATAAACAGTTTCAATAGGAAGATTCTCACTTTCTATAACTTCTGATATCTGCCTAGCCATGCCGTAAACATTAACATCAAATAAATAACTAAAATATATATACGGATGGAAATATTCATCTTCAATATGCCCTTCGCAGCACTGACTAGTTTTATATCCTTTTTTGTTTAACTCTAAAATGATATCTGCTATATTTTTATCAATACGTATAAAATGTATTAATTGTCCGCATTTGCAAATCATTTTATCTTCATAAAGAATATTGCACTTAGGGCAAAAATTATAATGTTCTTTATTATTAAAAATATTATGTCTAAATAAAGTATCAAACTGTCTATTCATTTTATATCCTTTTTAAATTGCCGGCTGTTTAGGACATTCAAAATATATAGTATTTTCTTTATTTGCTGTCAGACCGTTTATTATTATACCACTATAAAGAGGTCTTAGACTTACAGCTTGTATTGTATATCCTGCATATTCATAGTCTTTGCCGTTTTCAAAAAAATCTTCTATACTGCAATTAACATAAAAACTCGCAGTATTTCCTGTCGGAGTTATAGATCCTTTTAAAATATATTTTCCGCCTATTAAATGAATGCCGAAATCTTCTGATACATTATAGCCTGCAAGTAATGCAAAATTAATATCTATAGGACATATTATATTAGGATCATATATTTTATCTGAGCTTATATTAATATTTGCCTCTTGATTTTTACCCGCTATAAAACATATATATAAATAATTATCCTGATAAACTGAGAAATATTGTGTTCCAGTTGTTTGATTCGTTATTAAACCGACTAATTTTCTAGCATCTATATTTAATGTCTTACTAACTCTTATAGCTGCTGTTTGTGCTGAACTTATAAGCTCAATAGTTCCAAGAAGATATAAAGAACCATCACTTTTTTTAATTAATTTTATTTGGCTTAAATCTCCAAAGCAGTCGCTGTTAATTTGTAATTCAGATTCTTCATTATTTAAAGTAATCTGAGTCTTTTCAAAACTATAGGTTTCCTCAGTAGTAACATTTGTGCCTTTAAGTTCCCGTATTTCCTGCACCAATATTTCAATTACGTTTTGTATGGTGTGCGGTTTTTCTATTTTTGAAACTTCCGCATTTTTCGGAGCTGTCAGATTAAAGATAAAACCATCGCCTGATGATATAGAAGAGCCGTCTGCATACTTTATTTCTAAATAATAACAAGTACAGCTATATCCTATATATGCATCCGATATATCTCCCATGTCTATGGTTTCTTTTCGTATATAATATTGAACTTGTTTTGAGTTTTTTGCTTTTAATCCGTCTCCTCCGTTTGTATAATGTGCTTCGTTTATATCGCTCTTTACATCAAAATAATACTCCAAAGCTTCATAAGAAAATAGTACAAAACTATAGGATGCATATTTGGAGATACTTCCGTTAATTAATGCTTTACCGTTTTGAGTTTCTATTTTTAAATACTCAAGTCCTAGTGATCCGGAATATAATACTGGTATATATTGATTGTTATTTTTAATATTTGAATTAGGTATCGCTATATTTAAGGTTATATTAAAGTTGTCTGTAGGAGCACGGTAACTATCATCATCTGCAGTTTGTATGCGGAAAATATTCACGCCGAATATATTACCGAGCATATATTTTAATCCTGCAGTATCAGTCTGTGCCTGAATCTCGCCGTCTTTGAAAGGTGTATTTTTAAAAGGCAATAACTGATATAAAACATTTAATATATAGCCGAAATCTTTGCTTTTATTTTGCCCGTCGTCAAGTTCTGCAATGATAAAATCGCATACGCTGTTTTGTTTAAGAATGTTTAAGGACCCTTTTAATACATAACCGCTGTTTTCCTGAAGCTCCAAAGTAAGATAATATTTTTCTGCGGTTTCTATATATTCTGCATTATATTCGCACAGCGTTATAGTATAGCTTTTTTTAAGTTCATTTTTTATCTGCGGAAAATCATACTGTGAAGAGAAATCCAAATCAGCGTTTGTGTTGTCGAAAGATATATCGCCCGCATCGGTTATAACGGACGAAGAGCCGCCCTCCAAAGTTTTAAGCCTAGCATCCAAGTCTTTAATATTTGATGCCGGAGTTTCATCAGCCTCGCCGCCTTTTAATTTTTCTACATTTGTTATTATTTGATTAATATCTTCAGCATATACCGTTGTTTCTCCTTGCTGAGCTGGTACTTCATTATATTCTGCAGGTTTTTCAAGCATAATAAAACTCCTATTATTGTTATAACACCGCAAGGGTGCCTACCAGGTCACCTCAGCCTATAAGTATCTAGTAAGTGACATTGTCCGACTACGGCGAACTTACTAGACGGCTTCGGCTCGCTTTTTTCTATATTCTTATTTTATTTATTTTTTATATAAGTAATAATTCGTTCCTGCTTGTATGTTGTACCAGAGCTGCCATTCGCCTATTTTTATAATACTTTCTTGGTATCTTCTCATTAAATCTTGTCTGTTTGTAACAGCTTTTATAATAAATATTTCCGGCGGCGTAGAAAGCGGTACTTTGACATATTTTGTTTTTGTACTGCAAGAAACTAATATTATTAAAATACTTATAAAAATTATTAGATATATTATTAAATGTTTCATTTTCTTCCTTTGTTATTATACTCAAATCCTCCCTATACGGTGCTGATGATTT
>CASGDY010000232.1 GCA_949300355.1 uncultured Brachyspira sp. | reverse complement strand
CCATCTCCATTTTTTATTATTTATATAGTTAATAATAATATAATAAAAAATTTAAATATTATTAAACATTATTGTTTTTATAATTTTAATTAATTGATTAGCTTTCATCTACTCCGGCATATATCATATGAAACCGCAAATAAAAAAATACGGGAAGATAATAAAAATATCTTACCCGCATCTTTGATATAAATGAGTAAAAATAATATTATTTCTTACTATAATCGTAGAAACCTTTTCCTGTTTTCTGTCCTAGTAAGCCGCCTCTAACCATTTTTCTAAGTAAAGCACTAGGTCTGTATTTAGGATCGCCTGTTTCTTTTTGTAGAACTTCCATAATAGCAAGAACTATATCAAGTCCTATTAAGTCTCCTAAAGCTAAAGGTCCCATAGGGTGATTAGCACCTAATTTCATAGCATTATCAATACCTTCAGCTGAAGCAATACCCATAGCGTATAAGTCAATAGCTTCATTGATCATAGGAACAAGTATACGGTTAACTACGAAACCAGCTGTTTCATTAACTTCTACAGGAGTTTTTCCTATTGATTCAGATATTTTAATGATTTTTTCAACAACATCTCTAGGAGTATTAAGTCCTGAAATAACCTCAACCAATTTCATAACAGGAGCAGGGTTAAAGAAGTGCATACCTACAACTGGTCTTCCTATTCCAGCACTTATTTCTGTAATAGAAAGAGAAGAAGTGTTAGAAGAGAAAATACAATCAGGTTTACAAATTTTATGTAATTCAGAGAATGTTGTTTTTTTAACTTCTAAATTTTCAAAAGCAGCTTCAATAATTAAATCTGCATCTTTACAAATATCTTTCAAACCAGTAGTAATTTTAGATAAAATTTTATCAGCATCAGCCTGCTGCATTTTACCTTTAGCTACTCTTCCTGCAAAACTTTTAGCAATTTTTTCTTTACCGCCTGCAGCAAATTCTTCTTTTATATCGCATAAATAAACTTCATAGCCCTCTGTTTGAGCAAAAGCTTGTGCTATACCAGAACCCATAGCACCTGCACCAATTATACCTACTTTCATTTTATAACTCCTTAAATTTTAATATTTTTGCTATAAATTAGCTTTATATTAGCTGCCTATTTATAGCTTTAAATTATTTATTAACAAATTTTTCTACTTTTCTTTTTTCCAAGAAAGCTTTCATACCTTCTTTTTGGTCTTCTGTTTCAAAACAATCACCGAATAATTTTTCTTCTATAACAATAGCTTTATCCATATCTACTTGTAAGCCTTCATTGATAGCTTTTTTACAATTTCTTACAGCTATAGGAGCAGCAGCAGCTATAGAATTAGCTAATTTTTCAGCAGCACCCATAAGTTCTGCTTGAGGATAAACCGCATTAACAAGTCCTATTCTTAATGCTTCATCAGCTTTAATATTTTTACCAGCATAAATCATTTGTTTAGCCATACCTATGCCAACAATTCTAGGAAGTCTTTGAGTACCTCCGAAACCAGGAGTAATACCAAGTCCAACCTCAGGCTGACCAAATACAGCATTGTCAGAACAAATACGGATATCGCAGCTCATAGCAATTTCACATCCGCCGCCCAAAGCAAAACCATTAATAGCTGCTATTACAGGAATAGGGAAAGTTTCTATTTTTCTAAATATATCATTTCCTTTTTTACCAAAAGCCTCTCCCTCTGCTTTGCTAGATGTACTCATTTGAGCTATATCTGCACCAGCAACAAAAGATTTATCGCCTGCACCTGTTAATATTAAACATCTTATACTATTAAGATCTACAGCATCAAAAGTTTTTTCAATTTCATCTAAAACTTGAGAATTAAGAGCATTAAGAGCTTTTTCTCTGCTTATAGTGATAATACCAATCATGCCTTTTGCTTCATACTTAATGAATTCCATTTTTTCTCCTTATCACAATTTAAATTATTATCATAAACCATAATCTTTATTTTACATACTAGTCTTTGTATGAAAAAAATGATACAAAGACTAGCACATTTAATAACCTTATTTAAAGTTATTTCATTAAATAATCAAACTATAACACTATCTATTATTAAAAAGTACTATTCTCTTTCTACTATAGTAGCACATCCCATACCGCCGCCGATACAAAGAGTAGCAAGTCCTCTCTTAACGTTTTTAGCTTCCATTTCATGAAGCAAAGTAACAAGGATTCTGCATCCAGAAGCACCTACTGGGTGTCCTAAAGCTATAGCTCCGCCATTAGGGTTAAGTTGTTTTTCTACATCTATACCTAATTCTTTACCAACTGCAACTGACTGAGAAGCAAAAGCCTCATTAGCTTCTATAATATCAAAATCTTTAATAGTTAATCCTGTTTTAGCCATTAATTTTTTAGTAGCAGCAACTGGTCCAATACCCATAATTCTAGGCTCAACTCCGGCTAAACCGCCTGCAATCCAAGTAGCCATAGGTTTAATACCTAATTCTTTAGCTTTTTCTTCGCTCATTACTACTACTGCAGCAGCTCCGTCATTGATAGTAGATGAATTACCTGCAGTAACTCTTCCTCCGTCTGGTTTGAATGCTGGTTTTAATTTAGCCAAGCTTTCTACTGTAGTTCCAGCTCTTGGACCTTCATCTTTATCAAATACTATATCGCCTTTTTTAGTTTTAATAGTTACAGGTACTATTTCTTTTTTGAAAGCACCAGCTTCCTGAGCTTTAACTGCTTTCTGCTGAGAATTAGCAGCAAATGCATCTAATTCTTCACGAGTAAGTTTCCAATCATCACAAACGTTTTCTGCTGTAATACCCATATGGTAATTATTGAATGCATCTGTTAAAGCATCATTAACCATAGTATCTATTATTGTATCATTACCCATTCTATAACCATAACGAGCTTTTTTAAGAGCATAAGGTGCTAATGACATATTTTCAGTACCGCCTGCTACTACTATATCTGCATTTCCAGCAGCTATCATATTTGCAGCCATATTTACTGCATCAAGTCCTGAACCGCAAACAACATTTATTGTCATAGCAGGTACTTCTACTGGTAAGCCTGCTTTTATAGAACTTTGACGAGCAACGTTCTGACCTTGTGATGCTTGTATAACACAACCCATATATACCATATCAACTTGATTAGGAGCAACTTTAGCTCTATTCAAAGCTTCTTTTATTACTACTGCACCCAACTCTGCAGCTGGAACTGTACTTAAAGATCCGCCCATACTTCCTATTGCTGTACGGCAAGCACTAGCTATTACTATTTTTCTAGACATTTTTAATCTCCAAAGAATTATTAAATTCCACATTTCTATTGATGTGTTGCTTTTAGTATAGTACATTTTTTTATCAATTTCAATTAATTTATTTATATTTTTTATCATTATACCCATATATACTATTTAGCACATATATGCTTCAATAATATAAGTAAAAAATAAAAAAATAATTTT
>CASGDY010000231.1 GCA_949300355.1 uncultured Brachyspira sp. | reverse complement strand
AAGAAAATATATTAAAAATTGTTTTATTAAATACTTTATAGGATAATGGAAAACTTATTAGATAGAAAATATGCTTGATGCTTTTAAACTTATCATAGATTATTATGCTGACATAATATTAAACTATAGTCAATATAAAAATATAAAAATTTTTTAATTATAAAAATAAAAAGTCTCCTGTTTATTATTTTATCATAATAAGCAGGAGATTAAAAAATATTTATTATTAATGATATAAAAAATTATTCTTCTATACTTAAATGAAGCTCTTCTAATTGATCAGCATCAACAGTAGAAGGACATCCGCTCATTAAACATTGACCTTTTTGAGTTTTAGGGAATGCTATAACTTCTCTAATGCTTTCTTGTTTTTGAAGAAGCATAACAACTCTGTCTATACCATAAGCCATACCGCACATAGGAGGAGCACCATATTTTAAAGCATCTAGAAGGAATCCGAATCTTATTTTTGCTTTTTCATCATCTATGCCTAATAAATTGAATATTTTGGCCTGTATTTTACTGTCATAAATACGTTGGCCGCCGCCGCCTATTTCATTACCATTTAATACCAAGTCATAAGTATCGCTTCTTACTTTTAATACATCTGTATCTAATAACGGTACATCTTCAGGTACTGGGGCAGTGAATGGGTGGTGAGTAGCTGATATTCTCTTTTCTTTATGGTCATATTCAAATAATGGGAATTCTACCACCCATAAGAAATTTAATTTATCTTTATCTATTAAGTTTAATTTATCAGCAGCTCTTAATCTTAAATTACCCAAAGCATCAAATGTAACTTTTGGAGTATCAGCAACGAAGAATAATAAGTCGCCTTTTTCTGCTTTAGTAACTTCTAATATTTTCTTTTGATTGTCTTCAGAGAAGAACTTAACGATGTTGGATTCAAGTCCGTTTTCAGTAACTCTCATCCAAGCAAGACCTTTAGCTCCGAATATTCCGACATATTTAGTAAAGTCATCAATATCTTTTCTGCTTAATTTGTCAACTCCGCCTTTAGCATTCAAACATCTTATTATAAATTTGTTATCTAAAGCATTTTTGAATACTGCAAAATCACAGCCTCTAACAGCATCTTCGACATTGATAAGTTTTAATTCAAATCTAGTATCAGGCTTATCGCTTCCATACATTTCCATAGCATCATAATAATTTAATCTAGGGAATGGAGTAGGAATATCTATACCATAAACATCTTTAACTATATTAGCAGTAACTTTTTCCATAATAGATAAAAACTCATCAGTATTAAGGAAAGAAGTTTCAATATCAACCTGAGTAAATTCAGGCTGTCTGTCTGCTCTTAAATCCTCATCGCGGAAACATTTAGCTATTTGATAGTATCTGTCAAAACCGCCAATCATAAGTATTTGCTTAAATATTTGAGGAGATTGAGGCAATGCATAGAAATCTCCAGCATTTAATCTTGAAGGAACAAGGAAGTCTCTAGCACCTTCAGGAGTACTTTTATTTAATATAGGAGTTTCTACATCTATAAAGCCATTATCAGATAAATGTTTTCTAAAAGCATTAGTAATTTGGAATCTTTTATATAAGTTATTGAATACAGTAGGTCTTCTTAAATCTAAATATCTGTATTTTAATCTTATATCTTCGCCAGTATCAATATCATCTTCAAGTAGGAAAGGAGGAGTTTCAGAAGTATTAAGAAGCTCCATTTTTTCAACCATAACTTCAATTTCACCAGTAAGAATTTTAGGGTTAATCATTTCAGGGCTTCTAGCTCTGATTTTACCTTCTACGCTGATAACATATTCGCTTCTTAAATCTTGAGCATCATTATGTGCTTCTTTGCTTATTTCAGGATTGAATACTATTTGTACAAATCCTGTTCTGTCTCTTAAATCTACGAATATTACTCCGCCATGATCTCTTCTTCTTAAAACCCAGCCTGCTAGCTTAACTTCTTTACCGATATCATCTTTTGTTAATATACCATTATAGGCACTTTTAAAACGCATGTTACTTCCTCTTTTTAGTTGATTATTTTATTGTTTAAAAATTTATTATAAAAAATAAGTTATATTTCTTTTTGAATAAACATAATAATTATATTATAAATAGGTATAAAAATCAATTACTTTTCTTAAATGCGTAGCACTTAAAAGACATAGATATTTTCAGTTTTTTGTTAAGAAATAGCTATTTTTTATAATTTAATTACCATAAACAAATAAAATAATTTTATGCATTATATAATACAAAGCATAAAAATATAGCAGCCCGTTATTAATAAAGCAATAATAGTAAATATGTAAAATTTAATATTAGTATTATAGATCATTATTAATTGTGTTATTTAAAAAATATCAAATACATATATTTTATTTAATTTTTCTTAAAAATATAGAGCCGTTAGTAAATTTTACTTTATTTCCATATTTGTTATAAATATAACTAGGGAAAAGCAATATTTCAAAAGTATCATTATATTGCAAAAAAGATCTTAACATATATGCTTCAGTGAAAGCCCATCCATTTAATAACCATCGTTCAGGATATTCAAAAGGATATATTATATCATGTAAATGTATTATAACTCCTTTTTTTAAACTAGGTAATATATCAAAAAATTGCCTGTTAATATCTCCGAATGCTCTGCAAACATGAGAAGAATCTATAAATAATAGATCATTTTCTTCTAAAATTGAAAAAACTTCTGTTTTAACATTTTGCTGTATAGTTTCCATTATATTAATATTATCTGTTTCATATAACAAATTTTTCAATCTAGATGGAAATGGCTCTATACATAGAAAATTTATGGAACTATTAAAAAAAGCATCATTAATATCCAACATTAATGCTGTAGAATATCCTGAACCTATTTCTATAATATTTCTAGGCTTCAAATAATTTATTACAGCATGTAGATATCTGCCGCAGTCATAACCAAAAGCTACATTATTGTAATAGAATCTAGAATCTTCTGATTTATCTTTATGCGGCTTATATGTTTCAAAATATGGACTAATTTTCTCATAAAAATCTAGCTGATATTTATCATTGGTATTAATACCTTTCATATCGTACATAAAACTTGTACCATCTTTTATCTTATTAATTCCGTCTATAAGCTCATTTTTTGGAGGATATGGCGATTCATAAAATCCAATGGGTCTTATTTCTGTGTATCCGCACTCGCGGTAGTATTCTTGTACTAATTTTTCTTTATTATTTTCCAATAAAACATTACTATTTGTTAATAAAGCTTTCAAAGAGTTTCTTAATTTTTTGTTAGGTATCCACCAAACTATAGCATCTATAATTTTTTTATCCATGTTTTCTCCTTAAAATGATATAAATATTGCAATAAAAAATCCCTGACTGGTAAATAAAATTACCAGTCAGGGATAATATTTTATTTTAACTAAAATTATTGTCTTGTCTTG
>CASGDY010000230.1 GCA_949300355.1 uncultured Brachyspira sp. | reverse complement strand
ACCTGGTGCTTTTTTCTTACCAGCAATAGCTTTTCTTGCACCGCCGCCTCTAGCATTACGAGAGTTTGTGCGAGTGCGCTGACCATGTACAGGAAGCCTCTTAATATGACGCATTCCGCGGTATGAGTGAATATCTTTCAAACGTTTTATATTATTATAAAGTTCTGTACGTAAATCACCTTCTACCTTAGTAGTGGCTTCTATAGCATCTCTTAAAGCAGTAATTTGTGCATCTGTTAAATCTTTAGCTTTAATAGAGTAGTCTATATTAGCTTTATCACAAATAACATGAGCAAGAGTACGTCCTATACCATATATATCAGTAAGGGCTATTTCTATTCTTTTATTATTTCTTATTTCAACACCCATTAAACGTGCCATATTAATTATCTCCTTAAATTAATTACTTCTGTTTTTGTTTATGTCTTGGGTTTTTCTTACATATAACTCTAACGACGCCTTTTCTCTTCACTATTTGGCAGTCATTACAACGTTTTTTTATAGAACTTTTTACTTTCATTGTAACTAATCTCCATTTAATTTATTACTTATAACGATAAATTATTCTACCCTTTGTCAAATCATAGGGAGACATTTCTATAGTTACTTTATCTCCAGGAAGTATGCGAATAAAATTCATACGCATTTTGCCTGATATATGAGCCAATATCTTATGACCATTTTCTAACTCTACCCTAAAAGTAGCATTTGGAAGAGGTTCTACTACAGTACCCTCTACTTCTATAGTTTCTCTCTCAGCCATATTTTATTACCTTCTAACCTTAGATTTCTTTAATATACCGTCATAGTTATGCATTTGCAAATAAGATTCTATTTGTTTTAATAACTCAACAGCAACACTTACACTAATCATTACAGATGTTCCACCCATCAAATAAACAAGAGAATTATTTGTACCTCTGAAAGGAGCAAATATAGGAATCTTAGACATTAAATCTGGAAATACTGCTATTGCTGCTAAGAATATTGAACCGCCTATAGTTATTCTGCTTAATACTGTTTTCAAATATTCTGCAGTCTGAGTACCTGGTCTATAACCTGGTATAAAACCGCCGGATTTCTTAAGATTCTCTGCTATATCATCAGGATTGAACTGTACTGATGTATAAACATAGGCAAACATTATAACCAATAAACAATAAAGAATTATGTATGCCCAACTTCCATAAGAGAAGAATCTAAGCAATGCATCAAGCCATCTCCATTGAACTCCTCTAGTTAAGCTAGCTATCTGAGCAGGAATTGCCATTAAAGCTGAAGCAAATATTATAGGAATTACACCAGATGGGTTGATTTTGAAAGGTATATGAGTTGATTGAGCTCCGAATACTTTTCTGCCTACAACTCTTTTAGCATACTGAACAGGAATTCTTCTTTGTCCGCTTTCTTCATAAACTACACAGAATATTACTATTGCGAAGATTATAAAGAAAAGAACTATAACTAAAGAATTCAAATATTCACTTTCTCTCTTCTGTATAACATCATATACGCCAGCAGGAATACGAGCAACAATACCGGCAAAAATTATAACAGATATACCGTTACCAAGGCCGCGTTCTGTAATCTGGTCACCTAGCCACATCAAGAACATGGTACCAGCAGTAGCTGTTACAACCACTAGAAGTATGAAACCTATACCAGGATTCATAAATATCATAGCACCTTCATTTATACTCTGAATCCAGCTAGCCATAGCTGCAGATTGTACTATACAAAGAACAAGAGTTAGATACCTAACATACTGATTTATCTTTTTACGACCGCTCTCACCTTCTTTTTGCATTCTTTCCAAAGCAGGAATAACTACACCAAGAAGCTGCATTATAATTGAAGCAGAAATATAAGGCATAATACCAAGTGCTAATATAGAAAATCTAAATAAAGCACCGCCTGAAAATAAATCCATTATAGTTAAAAGTCCTCCTCCGCCTTGAGATGAGGACAAGAAGCCTAATAATGCTGTAGGATCTATGCCAGGTGTTGGAATATGACTTCCTATTCTATAAACTAATATAGCAATAATAGTAAATAAGATTCTGCTTCTTAATTCTTGTACTCTAAATATATTAGCAAACGACTTAAACATTATAATTTACCTTAAGACTTTTTATCTTCTTTCTTTCTAATATATTTTTTGCGTTCATGTATTACAACTTTACCGCCAGATTTCTCAATTTTTTCTATAGCTTTTTTACTAGCCATATCAACTGTTATAGTAACAGCATTTTTTACTTCACCCATAGAAAGAAGTTTAATATAATCTCTCTTAGATGATAAGAAACCCATTTGAAGTAAAGTTTCTCTTGTGATTTCATTACCGCCTATAGAATCTAAATCACCAACATTAATAATATTTACACATTTTTTGAAAGCTGCATTAGTGAATCCGCTTTTTGGAATTCTCCTATGTAAAGGCATTTGTCCGCCTTCAAAACCAGCTCTTCTGCTGTAACCGGCACGAGACTGAGCACCTTTATCACCTCTGCCTGCAGTACAGCCCCAACCAGAACCTTGTCCGCGTCCTACTCTATGACGTTTTTTACTAGATCCTTTAGGAGCTCTTAATATTTTTGTATTTTCTTGTGCCATTTTTAAGAACCTCACTTATACTCTACTTTAAGAAGATGTGATATTTTGTTTATCATTCCATTTATTTGAGGAGTTGCTTCTTTTTCTACAACTCTTTTGCCCTTTTTGAAACCTAAAGCCACAACTGTAGCTCTTTGAGATTTCTCATAGCCTATAGGAGATTTTACTAATGTTATTACAACTTTAGACATTATTCTGCCCTCCCATAAATCTGATCTATACTTACACCTCTTTTATTAGCTATATACTCTACTGTTTTCAAAGATTTTAAACCTTCAAAAGTAGCTTTAGCTAGGTTCATAGAGTTGTTATTTCCTAAAGACTTAGAAAGAATGTTTTTAACTCCTGCTAATTCTAATACCGCACGAGCAGGACCTCCGGAAATAACTCCTGTACCTTTAGAAGCTGGTTTCATAACTATTCTGCTGCTTCTAAATACACCAACTGTATTATGAGGTATAGTTTCACCTTTTAAGTTAACTTCTATCATGTTTTTCTTAGCTTGTTCTATAGCTTTTCTTATAGCATCTGGTACTTCGTTTGCTTTACCGTAACCTAAACCAACATGACCATTTTTATCGCCTAAAACCATCAAAGCGGCAAATCTAAAACGTCTTCCGCCTTTCATAACTTTAGCTACTCTGTTTAAAGTTATTAGACGCTCTTCATACATACTTTTTTCTTCGTTGTTATTTATATCGTGTGCCAAGGTAATACTCCTTAAAATGTCAATCCTGCTTCACGAGCACCGTCAGCTAGGGATTTTATTTTTCCATGATATATATATCCGTTTCTGTCAAATACAACTTCACTTATATTTTTCTCTT
>CASGDY010000229.1 GCA_949300355.1 uncultured Brachyspira sp. | reverse complement strand
TTATTGTTACCTCCGCCCTTACAGCTGATACTCCTAAAAATGCTTTATTCAAAGGAGATGGTAAATTTACATTTTTATCATCTAATAAAACACCAAAGTCTAATCTTTCAAATTCTTTATAATCATCTATATTATGAGAAGATGTACTAAATAAAAAAGGCAAGTCAATATTATTATCAGGATAAAATCTTAAAGCATTATTAGTCTCAAAATCATCAGCTCTTTCAAGTAACCCTGTCAATGTAATTTCACCATCAAAATAAATTTTAGCAGCAGAATAAGTGCCGTCAAGTTTTTTTACTTTAAGTGTATTTTTTGTCATTTTACCATTATCACTTAAAAGTTCATTGAAGTGTGCCGCATCAGGCGGAAATGCCCATAAGAAATTAATGCTTAAAAGAAACAAAATAATTTTTTTCATTGAATAAATTAATGCTTAAAAGAAACAAAATAATTTTTTTCATTGAATAACTCCTATTGTTGCTATGCTCGCCTACGCCTTAAATAAGCTAGTGAGTAAACTCACTAGCTGGCTTCAGCTCACTTTTTTGTTATATATAGTTTTCAAAATCTTATAATTTTTTATTTTGTTGTTATGTCACCCAAAGGGTGTCTTGCCTACGCTTTTTTATTATATATAAAAAACTTGTTCGTTACTACACTCACAAGTTTTTTATTTAGTTTACATAGTCTTCAAAGGCTAATAATTTTTTATTCTGTTGTTATGCTCGTGACGAAGTCCACCTCGCGAAGCGTGCCTTCGGCAGGTGTGCGGCGGGAAAAAGTTGAATAAAAAATATTGACAAACTTAAAAATTTTCAGTATATATCAATTATTTAATGATTACAGTAAACAAACATAATAATAAAATTTGACAGAATAAAAAAATAATTATACTACAAAATATTGTTAATAAGTTGGTCATTATGGAAAATAATATTAATAATGAAAAACAAATAAGAAATAAGTTTGAAAGAATATTCCAATATAAAAACAATAAAAATGCATTCCTTGATTATTTTTACGGAAGAACAGATAACTGTCCTACTTTAAGAAATGATTATAGCTGCGATACTGAAGAAATTTTCAAATTTTATTTTGATAAAAATACTTCAGAAAAAGATAAAAAAGCTATATCAAGATACGCTGCAGCTGTAATTAAAGATATATACAAAGGTGACACTGCTAATATAATTTTAAGGTTATGCATTGGTGAAGATTTAGAAAAAGTATTAATAGAAAGTTATAATAATACATTTGAAAGACATATACATGATACAAAATATGATAAAATATGTCTAAATAATAATGACGGACTTAAATATATACAAATACAAGTAGATAATTTTTATATGTTTTTAGAATTAGAAAATTATATATCTAAAGACTTTAATCAATACTTAGAAAAAGTAAAAAACAACAATGAAATATTATTGTATAAAGAGCCTCATTTATTATTAACTATTTTGGTATACCTGATAAATAGAGATGATGATAAAATCCTTATTAAACAATTATTAAATTATATAGACTCTCTAAAAATCAATGATGCGGAAACTACTTCACTGCTTTTTACTATAGCCGATAAAGATGAAGAAGTTTATAAAAGATTAATTAATATTTTAAATAAAGATAATAACATCATTTATTTTCTTGCAAATATAGAACTTGAAATGAGAAAAGCAGGAAAATTATATAAAAGATTATTTAAAGGTTATTTAGAAGCCAAACAATATTATTACTATACAAATAAACTTATACCTGCATATTTAGAAACATGCTCTTTTCCTAAAGAATATATTTTATTAAGTACAATACTTAATAACAATGCTCTCTTTATTTCAGGACTTATATTTGAAGCAAAAGAATTATATGATGAAGACAAAGAAACTTTTTATAAACTTTATGAGATAATAAAAAAATTAAAATTAGAACATTCATATCTTGAGTATAATATACTTTATGCTATGCTTTCATCAATTATGCTTACAAGCAGTGATAATAAATATAATATTGATTCTGATTATATTGTAGCAAAGTTAAAAGAAAAATGTGTTGAGTCATTAGAACTAATTATACCTATTAAAAGTTTTGATGATATAATTTCTAAAAGCATTAAATATATAAAAGAAAACCGTTACGATAATCATTATAGTCATTATTTATCAGCTATAATGTCTTTTGACGGTATCAATGTTGAAGCATCAGAAATTACTGCTAAATTATTAAGGTATTACGGAATAAACGGTAAAATTTATATTTATACTTCTATCCAGAAAATATTTTATGACAGAGATATTTTATCAATTAAAGAAAAATTAGTTAATGATAAAAAAGTACCATTAAAAGATATTTATTTATCATTATTAGAATTAAAAGATGATATTATCACACTTATAAAAAATAATGTAGAAGAAACAAAATCTATTATTGAAGATAAATCATTTATCACTTCTATAATAGCAAATATTCAAGGAACTATATCATTTATTGATTATATTTTCAGTGATGAGTTAAAAGATTTGATAGATAATAAATTTGATTTTGTTTTCAAAGTTCTCGACACAGCAAAATCAAAAAAAGTAAAAAATCATTGTGTATCAGTAATCAATAATAATGGAAGCATTATAAGAAGCGAAATAGAAAAATTAGCAAATGAAGGAAAAGAATCATCAAAAAACAGTTTATAGAGAAATAATTAAATATTGGGATTCATAAAAAATTGATGATGCTTTCAAATTAAAAAGTGTTGCAAAAATAGAATAATATTTGAATAAACGCTATAATGAAAGACTTAAACTACGAAATATAAAGGATATAAAATGAGCAAGGAAATTGAAAACTTCAATAGTAATTTCGATGATGAAATTTTAGATATAGTATTTGTTTTGAAAAAGCAAAATTTATCAGCCGGTAAGTCAAAAGGAAAATATTATACTTTATTGGTATCTGCAATTGCATATAAAAATATTATCACCAATGAAATTATAGAAAATGAAAATTTGCTTATAGTAAAAGAAATTGAAGATACAAAGCATTATTTTCAAATATTCAGAAACAAAACAATAGTAAGATTAAAAGTAAGAAAAGAAAAAGATTCATCTGGTTTATATATAAGATTCCTTCTTGAAGATATTATTGATACCAACTATAAAGATAATGATTTAAATATTATATTAGAAGAATATTCTAAGCCTGTTTATTATAAAGATGAAGAATTAGGAGATTTTGAGCTTGATAAGTCTATAAACATGTTTAATAAAAATATAGAGTGGGATAATAATAATATTTCAATATCATTTGAAAACATTGATGAAGAAGTTAATAAAAAAAGTGTTGATATAATCAGAAAAATATTTGCTAGTAAAAAAGATATTGAAAAAAAACTAAAAGACTATATATCAGAAAACCTGATTGAAGATGCCAACAGTTGGAACGATGATGATGACAAGCCTAATATAAGCAAAGAAGAGTTTGTAAAATTAATAACATTAACATCTATAAATATTATATACGAAGATAATATAACATTTTATTTTGATGATGGAGATATTTTCTCTGGACATGTAATAGCAGTAGACAGCGACTATGATTTTAATTTTGCAGAACCTTATATAATAGGATAATTATTAATATATAAGTTATATTTTATTTTTATATTAATTTTTTGCCGCACACGCTCTGCGGACTTCGTCAAAGTTGCAAAAGCACATATTTAGAAATTAAATTTACTACTCTATTTATATATAATAAATGGTGTGATATTAATAAAAGTTTTAAAATTTGCATGGGTGCCATACATATTGCATTTAAGTATTCCTTATCTTTTTGAAGTATAACATAGGTGTATCATAATTTAAAGCTGAATGTATGCGTTTGTAGT
>CASGDY010000228.1 GCA_949300355.1 uncultured Brachyspira sp. | reverse complement strand
TACAAACGCATACATTCAGCTTTAAATTATGATACACCTATGTTATACTTCAAAAAGATAAGGAATACTTAAATGCAATATGTATGGCACCCATGCATTTATCAATTAAAGAATATTAATTAAATTCATAATGTAATGTGTATCTCTCAGTTATATATTTATCTCCATAACATACTAATGCTATATAATACTTTTTATTAGGTTCAAAAGATGTATTTAATTGATTGATACCCTGTTTTAAATAATTATAATTTTCATCAAATAAAATAATATCTATATCTTTTGAATATTCTAATTTAATATTAATAGAAGTATTTATATCCGTATCATTTTTGATCTTATAAAAATCTATATCTATTAATCCGGATTTTTTTATATATGGTTTAATATATTCATCTAGATTAAAATAATTCTTTATAAAATATCCGTAAAGCATTTCATTAGGATAATGAATACTATTAGCTTCATAAATAGTATTATTAGGTTCTGCTTCATTTGCTGGAACATAATCATCATTAAATATAAACTTCAAATTATATTTGCATTTTTTATCTGCATTTAATTTAAAATAATAAACATCATCATTAAGAAGAATATCTTTTAATTCTATAAATCCCTTATAATTAGAAATATCTTCAGAATTAATACTAAATATTGTATCATTATTGGTAGAAATAATATTCATTGATATATTGGCATCAAGATTATAAACCGACATAGAAAAATCCATCACAAAACCATTAGTAGGGTTTATCTGATAAAAATCTACATCATTATAATCATCAATATTTCCGCTTATTACAGTATTGCAGTCTATATATTGAGAATATTCTAAAGAGTTATTAGGCTCTATTTCTTCTCTCTTTAATGTATTTTCATTAGTTACATTATTCCTATTCGTACAAGATATAAATAAAATTATCAAAAGTATTAATTTATATTTCATTTTACTATTACTTTAATTTATTTATTAAACAATATATATTTTTTTATAAAAGAATGCAAATATAAAAAAGCCTATAGAAAATTATCTATAAGCTTAAAAATCATATCAATAAATATTTAATACACTTTAAAGAAAGACATAAGTTCTTCCAAATTATTAGCCTGCTCTAATAAAGATTTAGAAGCCGCTGTGGACTGTTCTACTAAAGAAGCATTCTGCTGAGTAATACTATCCATTTTAGACACCGCTGTATTAACCTGGTCTACTCCGGCTTCCTGCTCTACTGCTGTATGACTTATATCACTCATTATCTTAGAAGTTTCTTCTATTTTAGCCTCTATATCACTAAATATTTCTTGAGAATGTCTTGCCATTTCTGCTGATTTATTAATCTTATCATATATATCTTCTATAAGCAAAGTGATGTCTTTAGCCGATGCTTGAGAATTTTGAGCCAAATTTCTTACTTCGCTTGCTACAACTGCAAAACCTCGACCCTGATCTCCTGCCCTTGCTGCCTCTACTGAAGCATTCAAAGCTAATATATTTGTCTGAAAAGCAATATCCTCTATAACTTTAGTAATGTTTTTTATTTTAGCACTGGATTCATAAACATCTTCTATCATTTTAGTGGTATTAGCTATAACGCTTCCGCCTTCTACTACAGCATTTCTTGAAGCCATCATAACTTCATTTCCATCTACTGAATTCTGTGCTGAAGATTTTATAGTAGAAGCCATCTCCTCCATAGATGAAGCTGTTTCTTCCAAACTAGATGCCTGATACTCTGTTCTGCTTGCCAAATCTTCACTTCCTTTATGAAGTTCTGAAGCAGCACTAGCTATTTCTTTAGAAGCATTAACTACTTCAGAAATTACCTCTACAAACCTATTTCTCATCATATCAAAAGATTTTGATAATTCCCCTATTTCATCATGTCTGCTAGTAAATTTAGACTGAAAAACAAAATTTCCATTAGCCATTTCATGAGCTTCATCAACTATATTTTTTATAGGTTTGATAGTTCTGCCTATATAAAATCCTGATACTATAGAAGATATTATAATACCCATTACCCCCAATAGTATCCCTATTATAGTCATTTTCTTACTCTCAGCATATAATAAATCCTGTGTGATGCCTGCCATCATAAACCAAGGCTGTGTTTTCATTTTTTTAAAAAATGCTGTTCTATCAATATCATTGAAATTATATCTGAATATACCTGAATTCTGTCCTGCAGGAGGTCTTAATGAAGCATTAGGAACAATACCTATAGTTGCATCAATATTATGATATACACATTGCAAATCTTCTTCATTCAAAACAAATATAGATTTTTTATCAGATAATTCATTTCTTGCATCAGCCAAAGTAGAATTTATTATTCTACTCCAATCTACAAAAGCTATAAAACTTCCTATAAGTTTATTTTCTAAATTATAAATAGAATGTATTATAGGAAGTACGAATCCTTTATTTATATCTGATTTATATATCATATCGCTTGTAGCATGATCATATCCAGAGTCAATAAACTCCTTCCATAATTGAGGGTATGCTGCTGCCATATCTAATCCGGCATTCTTCTCATCTCCATTATAAGCTTCTATTACTTTTCCATCTAAGTTTATTAAATCTAATGTAACTATATAATCATTATTATCAAATAAATTGATCATAGTTTGTATGGCTCTATCTTTTACATATTCGCTTCTTGTTTCCATATATTCTATTATCGTAGGTATTCTTGAATATGCATCCATTATAAGAAGCTGATCTTCAAGTATTGTATCAAGCAATGTTGAATAACCATTAACAGAAGTTTCAAATCCTGAATATGTAGCATTATTTATCGCTTTGCTGGCTATCTGAATTGAAGAAAATATAATTGTAAATGATAATATAACTATAACTATATTAACAATTAAAGGAATTTTTAAAGTTATACTATTAAACCTTTTCATAAAAGACCTCTAAAAAATTATTGATATTTTACAAAGATGTATACTATTTAACAAAAGAAAACCACTAACACCAATTACATAATAGTATAATTTAATCAATAAAAAAAGTCAATTAAAAAACAATAATAAACATTATTATAAATAAGTTCTGAAAAGTTTTATATATTAAATAATAAAAATAAAAAAAATTACTTACTTTTTAAGTTATAAAACAATTTAAAGTTTAAAAAATGACATTAATTCTTCTAAATGCCTAGCCTGATCCAATAAGGATTTAGAAGCTGCTGTGGACTGTTCTACTAAAGAAGCATTCTGCTGAGTTATGCTATCCATCTTAGATACCGCACTATTAACTTGATCTACTCCGGCTTCCTGCTCTACTGCTGTATGACTTATATCACTCATTATCTTAGAAGTTTCTTCTATTTTAACCTCTATATCACTAAATATTTCTTGAGAATGTCTTGCCATTTCTGCTGATTTATTTATTTTTTCGTAAATATCTTCTATAAGTACCGTAATATCTTTAGCTGAAGCCTGTGAGTTTTGTGCTAAATTTCTTACCTCGCTT
>CASGDY010000227.1 GCA_949300355.1 uncultured Brachyspira sp. | reverse complement strand
TTTCTCAAGTCTTTCTACATCCATATTACCTTTGAAATCAAAATAATTCTCTGTATCCAATGCCTCTTTACAAACACAGTCTACAACTATACCGCCTGCTAATTCAACATGTCCTCTTGTTGTATCAAAATGCATGTTTGAAATAGAATACTGACCTTTTTTAATTATATTAGGAAGCAATACCTTTTCTGCAGCTCTTCCTTGGTGAACAGGCTGAAAATATTTGTATCCGAATATAGATTTAGCAACATCAAGAAGATGAAAATAACTTCTGCTTCCAGAGTATGATTCATCGCCCATCATAATTCCAGACCATTGCCTATCGCTCATAGCACCTGTACCTGAATCAGTTAATAAATCAATATAAACATCTTCAGCTCTCAAAGCAAATACATTATAATTCGCTTCTTTAATCTTTTGTTCTCTTTCTTCTCTAGAAATCATTCTTATAGGCTCTACCATTTTAATTCTAAATGGTTCTGCAATATATTTCTTCATACCTACTCCTTTAATTTAGTTTAATTTAATTATTTTTTATTATAATAAAAACTATATTATCATTACGTCAAAAAAAATCAATTATGTAATTTATTAAATTTTTATTAAAAATAAAAAATCCGTAAGAGCCTTTTAAAACTAATACGGATTTAATAATTCATATAAAACATTATTTAGAAAAATCTTTATAATATTTGTCTAATAATTTTTCATCTTCCTTAATTCTACAAAATAGATTTACACTTATTAATACCGAAATATAATATACTAGAATAATTTTTATTAATTATTCTAGTATAGAAATAATAAAAATAATTTTATTTAGATATTTCATCTAATAAAAAAGTCTATAAATTAGAAAAATATAATTATTTTAATATAATGGTATATTTATTAAGACCTTCTTTATTAAAATCAGGCAACTTTCTAGCATAATTGGCAATATCTTTTGAAAATTTATTGAAATCTTATTCTGTGAATAAACCATCATCTATCATCTGAAAACATTGATTTTTTTACCATTTACTGTAGCAAAAAACTCCACAGATAAACTTGATGAAGTTATAGTTGCCTTTAACTCAATAATATCATAATTTGGAACAAGTTTCTTTATATTTTCAGATATAAAATTTTATAAATCTTTCATTATATATTTACTCCTTACTTATCTTCTATAATAACGCTGGCTTTATGGTTATTTCCATTTTCATCTTTATATATTCTTCTTCAGTATTTATGCTGTTATCAGTATTATCATATAATTTATAATCTTCATAATAAGAAGGAAGATTCATTCTTTCATCTTCAAAAATATTATAAAATGTATTAAAAGCTCCTCTTTCTTTAGTAGTAAGATCTTCAGATTTCAATATTTTTCTAAATACTCTTGCGGCATCGGCTGATAATGGTATTATTATAGGAGTTTTAAAACCAATATTTTCAATATCTTTTTTAACTGTATCAATTATTTCTTCTATAGTTTCTCCGCTTTCAAAATCAAAATCATCAACCTTATTTATTAAAAATAATATTTTTGCATTCTTATTTTTATTATATGCTTCGTATACATCATTCATCATAGAATAATTATCATTTGTAGTTGGATTATGGGCATTAATTAAATATATAAATAAATCTATTTTACTATTTTCTAAAAACTCTCTTGTTATATTACTATGATTTTCATTTCTTGAATTATTAGCTCCAGGAGTATTATGAATAACTAATATTCCATTTTTTGAATGTATATACTTTATATCTGTTTCTAAAAATATATGATCTATATCATCATTATTATTCCATTTTTCTATTACTTGTTTTGTTATCTCATTTGAAAATACATAAAACTTATTATCATATAATAAACAGCTTCCGAATATTTTTTATTTCATATTGTCATTATCACTTATATAAGTAATTTTCGCAGTACAAGCTTCATTCTTTGCATGTATAAAATCTTTGTTTAATAAAGCATTAATAAAAGTTGATTTTCCTGCACCCATAGCGGCAAATATTCCAACATTATATACAGGCAGAGAAATATAATTAGTTATTATTTTTATATTATTAAGTAAATCATCTGATAGTTCTATTAAATACTTATCATTTGAATTTAATATTAAACTTTCTAATTGTGTTCCTAATTCTTTAAAAGAATTTGATGATAAAATATCTATAGGTTTTTGAAATAGAATATTTTCTTCTTTAGTTAATTTAAAATCAATAATTAATTTATATCATCATTAATAATATAGCTTTTAATATTTTTTCTGTCATCAATAGCTATTATTAAATACCTTATAAATAAAAGTTCAAATAAGAAAAACATTCTAAAATCATATTTTTTAATACCTAAAAATGGAATTATATCTATAAAAAAATTACCAGTTTTAATTTTTTCTTTGTATCCATTTGAAATAGTATTCAAACTATCATTAATCTGATTATCATTAGAAAAATTATAATCTTTTAAATTTAGATGTTTCATATAAGAATTAAGGAATAAATATAGAGAACTATTTTCAGACAAATCCATATCTTTTAAATAATACACTAATAAATTAATAAAAGAGCATCTAATATCATCATTAAAATATAATAACTTTAAATTTCTTAAAGATATTCTAAATAACATTAGTTTATTATTTAGCATTATAGAATTAATTCTATCCATAAATTACCTAAAAAAGCACACCATAATTTATACTAGCATAAAAAAATATAAATCAAGTATCAATATAATTTTTTAATATAATTTCAAATTAAAACGTATTATTTAATTTATAAAACAAGGCATTAATATAGTATTTTTATAGTATAAAAAGGTAATTATTTTTTATGACTAATCTATTTAATAATTAATTAAATAAAAAAATCCGTAAGAGCTATTATCACTCCTACGGATTCTTATTTATTCACTTTTATTAATTATTGATTAAGCACCTAAAACACCGCTGATTAAGAATGCTGTAGCGAAAGAAACGATAGCGTAAAGTTCTGGGAATACAGCAACGATAATAGTATTACCAAATACATCATAACCATTACCTATAGCTTCAACACCATTAGCACAAACTTTACCTTGGAATTCAACACCATTAGCACAAACTTTACCTTGGAATATAGCTGAAACCATACAAGCTAAACCAACAGCAATACCAGCACCTAATATAGCAGCACCTTGGAATATGCTTATGTCAGCTGTTAGATAAGGCTGCATAATGAAGAAAGCAGCGAAACCATAAAGACCTTGTGTACCAGGTAAGGCACTTAATACAAGACAGCTACCAAATGCATCTTTGTTTTTCTTTAAAGCACCAACTGTAGTCATAGCAGAAATAGAAGTACCAACTGCACTACCAATACCAGACATACCTACCATTAATCCTGCACCTAAATATCCTAATAAAAGTGCTGTGTTCATTGTAAAACCCATAATAAAATCTCCTTTTTTAGATTATTTTCTTTTTAATTATTTTTTATATAAACTAATTAAGCCGCTTTTTTGAGAGGCTTATACTCTTTTCCGCCGCCTTCAAAACCAACGTTATTGTAGAACTCTACAAATGTTAATCTCAAAGGGTGTACCAAAGCACCAAGTATGTTTAGTAAGAAGATGGCAATATGACCTACTACAAGGAATACAACCATTATCACTACACCAACACCAGGAATAGCCTTGAAACTCATACCTATCTGATTTATTACCAATGCCAATATAGAACCGGATGCACCCAAAGCAAACAAACGAATATAAGAAAGTGTATCACCCATTATACCAGTTGCCGCAAAATAAACTCCAAGTATAGAGTTTAATACATCAGGCTTCTTACCAACATTAGAAAGTATTACTAAAAATACCAAACCAACAGCTATTAAAGCATAATATACAGTGCTGAACTGTTTGATAACTTCCATTTTCTGCATATCGCCCAAGAACCATAAAACAAGTCCCGGTATGAATAGAAGTTTACCTATAGCACCAAGTATATCGCCTATAGGGCTAGTTTTAATTCTGTCTATAACGCCTACCAATAAAGCGAAACATATATGAAGTACGCCTATAAGTAATGCTGTATTAAATGGAGTTAAGAACCAATTTTCTTTTAAGTCTGTAATTATTAAATACTTACTTAAAGTGGCAAATATAGGTATTTGTGTATTTGAAGGTATGCTTACACCAAAGAAACTGCCTCCGTTTATAACACCCATAATAGTAGTACATATACCTAATGTTAAAGCAAGTATGCCTACTCCTCTTAATTGTCCTTTTAATACTGTGAATAAGCCTATTAAAGCTACTATAGTTAATACTATACCATAACCTGAATCACCGAAACAATAAGCGAAGAATAACGGATAGAAAACTGCGATCATAGGAGTTAAATCTATCTCGAAATAATTCGGTAATTGGAATAATTTTGTAATAAGCTCATAAGCACCTGAATACTTATTATTTTTAAGCTCAACAGGAACTCTATCATCTCTTGAAGGATCTTCCATTATATAAGCTATTTTTTTGCTGTCGAGTACAGACTTCACTTCGCTTTCTTTATCTTTAGGAACATAAGCCTCTACATAAAGGATTTTTCCTTCAGTGCCTTCGCTAGCTACAAAGCTTTCTTTAGCTTCTTCAAAATGATTAGATATATTAAGATTATCTATTTCTTTATTAATAGCTTCTATAAATACCTGATTTTTAATAATCTCAGTATCATTATTTTCTATTTCTTTATCAAGCTTAGCTATTTTCTCATTTATTTCGCTGTAAGAATGAGAAGGCATATTAACTATATCGAAAGGAATTGTTTCTTCGCTGCCGTCTTTTTTGAAAGCAACAAAATAAATTTTTCCAGCTTCCTCTTTGATAGAATAAGTAAATATATCCTTAACTTCAGAGAAATTATAGTCATTATACTCTTTAGCATTTGCACTATAGAATAGAATATTATAGCCTGTTTTTTCTTTTAAGCCATTAACTTTATCAAAGCTAAAATCCCCGAAAGGAGCTATAACAGATAATTCTTTTTTAAGCATATCTCTTTCAGCTTTTAATTTATCAGAAGCTTGAGAAATACTTATAACATTTTCTATAACTTCATCAGCTTTTTTTGATAAATTATCAGCTTTCACATTAGAAACATCTTTTTTAGCCTTTTTAGCATCAGCCAAAGCATTATTAATAATATTTTTAGCTCTTAAAGCATCATTTTTCTTACCTGAAATATTCTCTATATTTTCAGATGAAACACCATTAGCAATTTCAATATGCACAAGTCCAAGTGATGCCAAATCGCTTAAAGTTTTTTCCCTATCCTCATGAAAGACAAAGAGAGAGAGTTTCTTCATTTTTCTAATCATAAAGATGCCTCCTTAGCTCTGTTTCTTTCTTTTACTATCTTTTGAGAAGACTTACTTAAATTATCTTCATCTTCCATATACCTTTTAATCTTGATTATAGCTGTTTTATACTCAGGAATCTGTACTTTCTCATAAAGGTTAACTTTCTGAGTAGTTTTTTTCCTAGCATAAGCCAAAGCATTTAATCTTTCCTCAGTCATTTCAATTTTTACCTGAATAGTCATAAGACGTTCAAACATACTTATGGCAAGTCTTATCCAAGAAGGCATATTAAAGAGGCTGACATTTTCAATAGCAAAATCTATATTAGAAAGTATATTCACTTTAACACCGGCAATGTTTTTAAGCTCGGAATTAATTTTCTTGATTTTTACTATCTCAGGAAATTCAGTCCAAAAACCATTGTAGTTTTGATTTTCTTTAACTAACTTTTGGTATTCTTCTTTAAGTAATTCAATCTCAGCGGTAATCTTTCTCACCTCAAGACGAAGAGCTGCCTCTTTACTTTTTAAAGTAGGCAATGCTTTCTCACGTATAGAAAGCTGACGTCTTAGGTTTTGAAGAGCCGTTTTATTGTATTGAAACTTTAATGCCATATTTTGTACCTACTTTATTAAAAATTAGTTGTTAGTCCATTTACCATATTTTTCTACAAGTGATTCTTTTACACCTACTTCTGCTTTACTGAAGTATTTACCCATCAATTCCCAACCAGTTTCTAACATCTCATCAATTTTTATATTAATGTCTATTGCTAATAATCTTTCAGAATATTCAGCAGCATATTTCAAACATCTTTCATCGTACTCAGTCAAATCGAATCCGTTTTCTTTTTTCATTTTAGCATTAGCAGCATCTGAATAAAGACGTACTAAAGTGTTCATTACAGCAGGGTGATCTTCTCTAGTTTTCTTACCTATAACCAACTGTTTCAAACGTGAAAGACTTCTGAATGGGTCAATGATTGTTTTACCTATATCAGAGTCACGTCTTAAATAAAGCTGACCTTCAGTGATGTAACCAGTGTTGTCTGGTACAGCATGTGTAATATCACCTTCGTTAAGAGTAGTAACAGCAATAATAGTAATAGATCCGCCGTCTGGGAACTGAGCTGCTTTCTCATATATTTTAGCAAGGTCTGAATATAAAGAACCCGGCATAGAGTCTTTAGAAGGAATTTGGTCCATTTTGTTAGATACGATAGCCAAAGCGTC
>CASGDY010000226.1 GCA_949300355.1 uncultured Brachyspira sp. | reverse complement strand
TCAAAAATTTTATTTCTTCGTCTGTTAAATTAAAATCCATATTGTTATTATACAATAGATTAAAAAATTGACAAACTTAAAAATTTTCAGTATATACTGTTTTATGAAAAGTGGAATAATTAATTCTATGCTGCTTATACCTAAACAAAATCATTCATTTTATGATTTATATTTTTATTTTGAATATATAATGATGACTATAGCGGCATCACAAATTATTTATTTGATTTTTATAATTAAAACTATTATAAAAAAATAATAATGATTATTTTTTCAGTTTAGCATAAAGTTTATCCAAAAATATTTTTGAAGCTTCTGAAAATACTTGATTCTTTTTCCAAACTACTCTTAATTCTATTTCTAATCTTGGATTTAATTGTATAAAGCATAAATCGCTCGTATTAGTTGTATTAACTAATTTATCTATAGTTAAAGCATATCCTATACCATATTCTACCATTAAAGCGGCATTGTAAATCAAATTGTAGCTTAATATAATATTCAATTTATCAAAATCATTACCTATCCATTCATTAAACTTTGATGTCTGCATTCTATTATTAAAAAATATTTTAGGACACATTATAGGTATATCAAATAAATCATTTTTCTCTATAAATTTTTTTTTAGATAAATGAGAATCTTTTCTCATTAATAAACCATAAACTTCTTTATAAGGAATATCTATATAATCATATTTAGATGAATCTATATTTCCTATAAGTACTCCAAAATCTAAAAGTCCCTTATCAAGTTTTTCTGTTATTTCTGAATATGCTCCGCTATGAATATGGTATATTATATTAGGATAAGATTCTCTAAGTTCTTTTATAACATCTGCAATCAATTTTATATAATAAGTTTCGGCACAGCCTATGTAAATATCGCCAGCTATAACATCATCAGAAGACTGAAACTCCATTCTAGTTTTTTCTATCATATCAATAATTTCTTCTGCTCTCTTTTTAAGTAAAACACCATCAGAAGTAAGTTTTATGCTATAGTTGCTTCTTATAAATAATTTTTTGCCGATTTCTTTTTCTAAATTACTTATTTGTCTTGAAAGATTAGGCTGTGTTAAATTAAGAGAATTTGCTGCTTTGGTAATACTACCTTCTCTGGCAGAAGTTAAGAAATATGTTAAAGACTTTATATCCATTTTTTAATACCAATTAATTTTTATTTTATAATATCATATTCGGTATTATATAGTAATACTTTTTTAGTATAACTAATTATAAGATATAAGTATTTGATATATTTCAATAATAACTTAAAATTAGACCATAAGATAAAGAAAAAGGAGAATATTATGACTATATCAGAAGTAAGCGAATTAACAGGTTTATCAAAAGATACTTTGAGATATTATGAAAAAATAGGAATAATACCTGAAATAGGCAGAAACAAAAGCGGTATTAGAAATTACAATGATTATAATTTGCAATGCATAAAATTCTCAAAATCAATGCGTGATCTTGGAATATCTTTAGATTCAATAATCAAATATATAAAATTATACAAAAAAGGAAAAAACACTTTAAACGAAAGAAGATCAATATTAATAAATGAAAGAGATATTATGCAAAGACATATTAATGAAATGAAAATGAAGTTAGAAGCATTAAATAAAAAACTAGAAGAAAAAGACTTTTTTAATTAAAAAATACATTTTCACATTGACACTAGAGTTAACTCCAATGATACAATCAGAATACAATTTGTTAGTATAAACTAAAAAAGGAGAAAAAATGAAAAATATTTTATTAATCTTATTTGTTTTGATTGCAGCAATATCATGCAATACAAACAATACTACTGCTACTTATACATATACAGCAGCACCTACAAATACAATTTTAATAAAAAATGGAGAAGGACAAAAATCAAAAGGTTCATCTGACTATTTTACAGGTGACGTTGAAGTGGAATATATCACTTCTCCAAATGAAACTTCCAAATTTTCTGTAGCTTATGTTACATTTCAGGCGGGAGCAAGAAGTGCATGGCATACTCACCCTGCAGGACAGCATTTAATAGTTATTGAAGGAATAGGACTTACACAGGAAGAAGGAAAGCCTATACAAGAGTTTAGAGCAGGAGATACTTTATATTGTCCTTCCAACATAAAGCATTGGCATGGAGCTTCCCCTACTTCACCTATGAAACATATTGCTATAACAGGAGATTATAACGGCAACAATGTTACTTGGATGGAACATGTTACTGATAAAGAATATTACAGTTATACAAATCAATAATTATGAGGATTATTATTTATGAAAAAAATTATTATAACTTTTATACTATTTACAGGATTATTCACTATGAATGCATTTGCTCAAAACACAAGAATAAAATTAACTTTTGGCAGCAATGAAATCTATGCGGTAATAACAAATTCAAAAGCCGGAAATGATTTTTTATCATTACTTCCTTTAAATATTAAAGCAGAAGATTATAACAGCACAGAAAAAATATTTTATTTAAGTAAAAAACTTAATACTCAAAATGAACCAGATGGAATAAATCCTAAAGCCGGAGATATAACTTATTATGCTCCTTGGGGCAACATTGCTATATTTTATAAAAATTTCAGATATTCAAATAATTTAATTTATTTAGGAAAATTTGAAAATGCATCAGATATATCAAAACTTTCAAATATGAAAGGAGATTTTGATATACGTATTGAAAAAGTAAATTGATATTTTATTTAATAATTCGGAGATACTATGAATACTATAAAATTAAATAACGGTGTTGAAATGCCTATTCTAGGATTTGGAGTATACAGAGTAGAAGATTATGAGGAATGCAAAAAAGCATGTATTTATGCCATTGAAGCAGGATATAGACATATAGATACAGCATCAATATATCTTAATGAAAAAGCCGTAGGAGATGCCATAAAAGAAAGCGGAATTAACAGAAAAGAAATGTTTGTCACCACTAAATTATGGATACAGGATGCAGATTATGATAAGGCAAAGAAAGCATTTCAAATGTCTATGGAAAAATTAGGTTTGGATTATTTAGATCTATATTTAATTCATATGCCTTTTGGTAATTATTATGCAGCTTGGAAGGCAATGGAAGAATTATATGAAGCAGGATATATAAGAGCTATAGGATGCTGTAATTTCTATAAAGAAAGATTAATTGATTTTGCTGCACATAGTACAATAATGCCTGCAATTAATCAAATAGAAACTCATCCATTTTTCCAAAGATGGGGAGATCAGGATTTGATGAAAGAATATAATATAACATTAGAATCTTGGGGACCTTTAGCAGAAGGAAAAAATAATATTTTCAATAATGAAATATTAAAAACTATAGGCAAAAAATATAATAAAACTGCAGCTCAAGTTATTTTAAGGTGGCTTACTCAAAGAAATATACCTATTATTCCAAAGAGTATACACAAAGAAAGAATAATAGAAAACTCTAAAATATTCGATTTCACATTAGATGATAATGATATGAAT
>CASGDY010000225.1 GCA_949300355.1 uncultured Brachyspira sp. | reverse complement strand
GTTTCTGAGCTTCAAGCAATTCCTGTACTCTTGGAAGACCTCCTGTAATGTCCCTACTTTTCTGCTGTATACGAGTAGTTTTAGCAATAACCTCTCCTACTTCAACTCTTTGGTTATTTTCAACCATAAGCTGAGCACCGTTAGGTATATCTGTTTCAAAAGTATCATTATCGCCTACAATCAATATTTTAGGCTGCATACTTGCATCTTTAAACTCTTGAATAATATTAGTTTTATTACCTGTCTGATCGTCTATCTCTTCAACCAAAGTTCTGCCAGGTATGATATCCTGATATCTTACAATACCAGCTTTTTCAGAGATAATAGGCTCGTTATAAGTATCGAAGCTGGCAATAACTGTATTAGCTTCTATAAATACATGCTCATCTACTTTATATTCACTTCCAACTTTAATGACATTACTGTGTTTATCACCTGTAATCATTATATATTTATCATCATCAGTAATTTTGAAAGTACCATTATGAGTAGCTTTAATTTCTGTACCATCTTTAAGAGTAGCTATAACATCTCCTATAAGAACTTTAGTATTCTGTTCAATTAAAATATCTTTTAATGTAGATTTTTCCCATTTCTCTAAAACTCTTCTGATAATCAAATCGCCTTTTCTTGCTGTGATTTTAACACCATTAGGCTGCACAACATAGTTAGAGAATTGTTCAATATATATAGGATAATTAACTTTTATCTCATTTTCTTCTACCATCTGAGTAGCAACACCGCCGATGTGGAAAGTTCTCATTGTAAGCTGAGTACCAGGCTGACCAATACTTTGAGCAGCAACTACACCAACAGCCTCACCTATAGAAGCCAAATTATTAGTAGATAAGCTTCTTCCATAACATTTCTGACATACACCCATTCTGCTTTCACAAGTAAGAGGATGTCTTATGCTGATTTTTTCTATACCAGCTTTCTCTATTAAATCACCTATTTCTTCTGTAATTTCAGTATTAGCTGAACATATAAGCTCTTTAGTAATAGGATGATATATATGCTCACTTGTAAAGAATCCAACAACACGTTCTTTAAGAGATTTTTTAATTTCATCTCCGTTTTTTATAGCCTCTATAGCAATACCTTTAACAGTACCGCAGTCATGCTCTGAAACAACAACCCCTATTGCAACGTCAACTAATTTTCTAGTAAGATAACCAGCACTTGAAGTTTTTAATGCTGTATCTGCAAGACCTTTTCTAGCACCGTGTGTAGAAATAAAGTATTCCTGTACAGTAAGACCTTCTTTAAAGTTAGAAATAATAGGAAGTTCGATAATTTCACCGGAAGGCTTAGCCATCAAACCTCTCATACTAGCAAGCTGTCTTATCTGCTGTTTAGAACCTCTCGCACCAGAATCAGCCATTATGTATACAGGGTTAAATCCATCCTGATCCTGTCTTAAGTTATCCATCATAGCTTCAGTTATTCTGCCTTCAACAGTAGTCCAAAGGTCCATAACTTTCTGTTTTTTCTCATCAGTAGTAATAATACCGTTCATATACTGATTTTCAATAAACTCTACCTGTTTAGTAGCTTCCTCAATTTCTTGTTTCTTCATTGGAGGTATAAGTATATCAGCAATAGAAATAGTAGAACCGAATACTGTAGCACTTTGATAACCAAGTTCTTTAATATCATCAAGCATATTAACTGTTACTGCTGTACCATGTTTCAAATATACTTCATGAATAAATTTAGCTAAATCTTTACTGTTAAAATCTCTGTTTTGATATCTGAAATCTTCAGGAATAACTTCATTGAATTTTAATCTTCCAACAGAAGTTTCAATAAATTCTTCCTCTCCGTCTTTATTTTTCATAAGAACTTTAATTCTTGATTCAAGCTCTACCAAATTATTATCATAAGCAAGTAAAGCATCTTTAGGAGATGAGAACATCTTTCCTTCACCTTTGCTTCCTGTTCTTAATTTAGTAAGATAGCTTATACCAAGTACTATATCCTGAGTAGGGTTAACAATAGGTTCACCGTTAGCAGGGTTCAATATATTATGAGGAGCAAGCATTAAAGTCCAAGCCTCAATCTGAGCCTCAGCTGAAAGCGGAGTATGTACAGCCATCTGGTCGCCGTCAAAGTCAGCGTTATAAGCGTGACAAACTAATGGGTGAAGCTGAATAGCTTTTCCTTCAACAAGTACAGGTTCAAAAGCCTGAATACCAAGTCTGTGAAGAGTCGGTGCTCTGTTTAAAAGTACCGGATGCTCTTTAGCAATGTCTTCTAATACTCCCCAAACTTCTTCTCTGCCCTCTTCTACAAATCTTTTAGCAGATTTTATATTATGAGCTGAATTAATTTCAACTAATTTTTTCATTATGAAAGGCTTGAATAACTCTACAGCCATTTTTTTAGGAAGTCCGCATTGATGCATTTTAAGTCTAGGACCTGCAACAATAACCGAACGGCCTGAATAGTCAACGCGTTTACCTAAAAGGTTCTGTCTGAAACGGCCTTGCTTACCTTTAAGCATGTCAGAAAGAGATTTTAAAGGTCTGTTTCCAGGTCCCTTAACAACTTTCTTTCTTCTGCTGTTATCAAATAAAGCATCAACAGCTTCCTGTAACATTCTCTTTTCATTTCTGATGATGATATCAGGAGCTCTTAAAACTAATAATCTTCTTAAACGAATATTTCTATTTATAACTCTTCTGTAAAGGTCATTCAAATCTGAAGTAGCAAATCTTCCGCCGTCAAGCTGAACCATAGGTCTTAAATCTGGAGGAATTACAGGAACAACATCAAGTATCATCCAAGTAGGATCATTTCCGCTTGCCTTAAAGTCTTCAAAGATTTCAAGACGTTTTCTTAATCGTCTGTCGCTCTTCTCACCTTTTTTAATCATTTCCTCTCTGAGTTTTCTGATTTCCTCATCCATATCAAGGTCTTTAAGCATGTCTCTTATGCCTTCAGCACCTATACCTATTCTAATATTATCACCATATCTATCTAAAGCTTCATTATATTCATCTTCAGTTAAAAGATCGCCTTTAGAATAAGAACTATCTCCGGCATCAATAACAACATATCTCTCAAAATAAAGTACGCTTCTTAAATGAGCTATGTTCATATTTAGAAGAAGTCCTATTCTTGAAGGAGTGTTTCTATAATACCATATATGAGCAACAGGAGCAGCTAATTCTATATGTCCCATTCTCTCTCTTCTAACTTTGAAATGAGTAACTTCAACACCGCATTTATCACAAACTACACCCTTATAACGAATACTTTTGAATTTACCGCAATAACATTCATATTCTTTAGTAGTTCCGAATATCTTCTCACAAAAAAGTCCGTCTCTTTCAGGTCTTAAAGTTCTGTAGTTAATAGTTTCAGGTTTTTTAACCTCACCATAACTCCATTCTCTCATAACCTGCGGGCTTGCTATACTAATTTTTATTTGGTCAAAGTTTGAAAATTGCATATACTTAAACTTCTCCTAATTATTTAAAAATCTTGGTTTGTTTCTTAGTTTTTTGTCTAAGCTCTTTTTCAGTAGA
>CASGDY010000224.1 GCA_949300355.1 uncultured Brachyspira sp. | reverse complement strand
TACAAACGCATACATTCAGCTTTAAATTATGATACACCTATGTTATACTTCAAAAAGATAAGGAATACTTAAATGCAATATGTATGGCACCCATGCATTATTCTTCATTAACATATATTGATAAAATATTATTTAAGATATATAATAACGCAAAAATTTATTAAGGGGATTTTTAAATGAAATTTTTTATAGATACAGCAAATGTTGATGAGATTAGAAAAGCTAATGATATGGGGGTTATTTGCGGAGTTACTACAAACCCATCTTTAATAGCTAAAGAAGGAAGGGATTTCAAAAAAACTATAGAAGAAATTACTACTATAGTTGATGGTCCTATATCTGGTGAAGTTAAAGCTACTACTGTTAAAGCTGAAGATATGATTGCAGAGGCTAGAGAAATAGCTAAAATACATAAAAACATGGTAGTAAAAATTCCTATGACTGATGAAGGATTAAAAGCTGTAAAAGTTCTTTCTAAAGAAGGAATTAAAACTAATGTTACTTTAATATTCTCTGCTAATCAGGCATTACTTGCAGCAAGAGCTGGTGCTGCTTATGTTTCTCCTTTCATTGGAAGACTTGATGATATATCAATGGACGGACTTGAACTTATAAGAACTATTTCAGAAATCTTTGCTGCTCATGCAATAGAAACTGAAATCATTTCAGCAAGTGTAAGACATCCTATACATGTTACTGAATGTGCTTTAGCTGGTGCTGATATAGCTACTGTTCCATACAGTGTTATACTTCAAATGACTAAACACCCATTAACAGATCAAGGTATAGAAAAATTCAAAAAAGATTATGAGGCAGTTTTTGGTAAATAATTGACTATAATTTTAATAATTGTTTTTTATTTTTGGGAAGTATTTTAATTAATGCTTCCCTTTTTATTTATTTAACGCACGCAGTATAAAGTTTTAAACTTATAATTATTTTGACATTCTAATTAAAATAATAAATAAAAATGCGTTAACCGTGTGCTGTATATATTCCTAAATTAAAAAAACACTTGGGCGGGTGCTAAAAATTCTAATTAAACTATAAAGATGATTAATATTGAAATTTATAAAATAGCAATAAAAATAAAAGGGAGGGGATTAAATGAATGTTTTTAAATTTAAGTTAAATAAAATTCTATTCTCCGAAAATAGCATTAACTAGATTCACTTTATCATCATTTTCTTCATTAATAATGTCTTCAATACCAAATAATATTAAACTAGATAAAGCGTCTGGAAAATCTAAATAGCTAAATACATCTCCTTTGATATTGCTTCCTGCAAGTGAATCATCAAAATTAAGCAGCTGCCTTAAAGCTATATAACCTCGTCCATTATTTGTTTTTAGCCATTTGTCAGTATCTGAACCGTCCGGAACTTTCTGCCAGCTTTTTGGAAAATAAACTTTATCATATATTAAATAGCTTGCATTCACTATCCTCTCTGCCTTATTCTTATGCACATAAAAAGGAGTAACTTCAAAATGTTTTTCTAATCTTTTAACTAATTCTTTTTGTGCAAAATTTGATTCGCATAATATTTTTTTTATGTTTTTATTTGATAGAAAATTTATTATGCTTTCATCTGTAGTGGAGTTGGAATCATTTCTTATAAGTCCCGAATCTATTAAGTAAATATCTTCTCCGATTTGTGTATATATTATTGCTGAAGTGAAACAATTATATTCACCGAATGCAGGATCTACTATTGCTTTATGTTCTGATGAATTTATTTTATTTATATTTTCTTTTACATTATCATCATAGAATTTTAATTTTGAATATAGGAAAATTTTGCCTTGTTTATTTTTTATTTTTCCAAGCCAAATATGATCATACATTTTTGGCATGAGTTTTAAAGTAGAAAGTCTTGATTTATTTAATATATCGCTGAAATAATAATTGCCGTCATAATTTATAAATGTAATTAAAATATTATTATCTTCATATTCTTGATAATTATATTGATTATTATTTTTGTCTGTATAGAATTTATTTTCCAAATTAAATTTACTTACTGTTTTGTAAATAAAATCTGTTTCAAATCTAGGATTGAATGCTATCCATATCTCACTTTTTTCAGCTCTTATTGAAGGTTCTAATATTTCGTAGCTTCTTTGAGTGAGAGTTTGGGCTTCTTCTATAAAGCATATTCTTACATTATAAATAGATTTAATTTCTTCAATAGAGCATTCTCTGATTCCTAAAAATATAAATTTGCAGTTTGTTATTTTATTAATGATTTCATTTCTTTTTATATTAAAAAACTTTTCTAAGTTAAGTTCTTTTATGATGCTTATTAAAAGAGGATAGGTTGAATAGGCGATTGATTTTTGTATTTCTCTTGAGCATAGTATTACTCCATTTTTTTCAAAACTTTTGGCTATTAATATTCTTGCTATGGATTCGCTTTTCCCGCCTCCGCGTCCTCCATAAGCTATTTTTAATCTCTTTTCAGTATTTGCCCATTTTTCAAATGGTTTTAATATATCAAATTTTATATTCATAATTTTTCTCATAATTTGTTTTTATTTGATAGATATTCATTTATATAAGAAATAATACCTACATATAAGAATCAAAAATTATAAGTTATTATAAGCGAAGTTGGTTTTTGAATTAATTTCACGCACGCTAAGCTAAATAAAAAATATAAATAAGTTAATAATACAATTTTAATTATAAATAATAATTTCTTATTATTGCTAGCGATAAACTTATTATTATATATAAAAAATCTCGCTTTAAAATCTCTATCAGCTTTTAGCTGATAGACGCTCAATTTTTTATTTTTAATGTAGCTGACAACTAAAGTTATCAGCTGCTCGTTTATCGCTTTAAAAACTTATATCATAACTAATATTTAATTTAGTATTATAAAGCTAATTATAAAAATTGTTAGCGTCCGGCAAGTTTACTTGTCGGAGTATCTATTCGAACAATTTTTATTAACAATAATAAAAAATAATAATTTATTAATCGTGCGTTGAATATATTTTTAATCTAATAACAACTTGGGTGGGAGCTATATTTTATGTATTAAGCAGTAAAATAAATGATATTATAAATTTAGAATAGAGCAGAAAATCTATAGGGTGGGGTATGTAAATAAAGTTTTAAAATTTAATTACACTTCCCCGCCCTTTATACTTGCTGCTTAATTAGTCATTTTTGATTTTATTTTTCTTGTTATTTAAAATAGTAAATAAAGCACCCACCCAAGATTTTTTTTAAAATTTATAGTGAGTGCACCGCACAATTAAAATTATATAAAAATATAGATAAAATAAAAAATTAAATTTATACTATTATATAGTCTAAATAGCGTGCGTTATTTAATATTAATATCTATACTGTATTAATATTCTTAGTTATAAAAAATGCGTATTTTTCAAAAAAGTTACAAAAATTAACACTGCACAGGAGCCAGACATATTGCATTAAGTATTACTTAGTTTTTTAAAGTATAACATAGGTGTATCATAATTTAAAGCTGAATGTATTCGTTTATGATTCCAAAAATTATTATATCTTTTTAATTTTTGATTA
>CASGDY010000223.1 GCA_949300355.1 uncultured Brachyspira sp. | reverse complement strand
ACTTTGCGGCTGTCAGTCGCTTTCCTTGTTGCTATGCTCCTTCCAGCCTATAAATGCAAAGCAAGTAAACTTACTTTGCGGCTGTCAGTCGCTTTCCTTATTGCTATACTCAAAAAAGCTTTTACTATTAATCATTTGTAATAATAGTTTCTATTTCCCAAAGTCCCTGCTTTTCTCTTCTTATAGTTTTGTTTCCCTGCTTTATTTCAGATGAAGAACTGCTTAATTTAGTTTCCTCTTGAACCTCTATTACATAAGGCAGATTTAAAGAAGCTGTATAATAGAGTAAAAGCCTTTGCAAACTCATATCCATCATACAGTCTTCACTCCAGCCGTAACTATTTGCTAAATGTGCAAATAACTTTATTAATTCTATTTTTATTAGTTTTCTTTTTTTTTATCATCATTAGAAGCGTCAATACCTGCCTTATAAAAGCCGTCCATTATCAGCCTAAATATTTTTATAAGCTGATCATAATTAAAATCTTCTAATATATCTTCCCTGCAGACATCTTTATGCTGCCTTTGTATAAGAGGGATTACTATATCATCAATTACAGTCTGTGAATCAAGAAAACCTTTCTCTGCTATAGACTGACTGTAATCATTGATTTTTAAGGCCAAGCCTACAGGTATATCATTAACATTTATCTTGTATTTACCAAGTTTAGCATAAAGTGCCTTTTTACTGCTGAACTCTTCTAAATCTATAATTTCCAACTCTGCCATGTAAAAACTCCTTATATGCTAGGTGTTATATTAATAACTATGTCTTTAGTAAGCTCCTGACCCGCAGCTTTTTTTGCTGTTATCTTTAATGTCGCCGTACCCTCAGCTAAAGCGTTTATTGTAAAAGTCTTACTTATCTCGTCGTATTCTATTTCGCAAAAAACTTGTTCCGTAGGCTCTATGCTGTGTATTATTTCATCCGCATTGCTGGTCAAAACTATAGTATCGCTTTGAGCTGCCATAATATTTGCAGTTTCTTTATCCGCTTCAAGCGTTAATACTTCAACGACGTTTATTATCATTTCTTTTACTATGTCGTCGCTTCCTTCTTTTTTCGCTCTTATCTCTACCGTCGTAGCGCCCGCTTTTTTAGCCGTAATAGTCAATTGTCCGTCCGCATATTCTGCCCCTGCAACCTCATCATCTTCTACAGTTATGATTACTTCGCTTGCATTTGTATCTGCCGTTACATTTGTTTTTTCTCCTACCTTAATATCTTTTTCCTCTTCCGTTATTTCCATTCTCAAGGCTTCTATAACTTTTACAGCAATATCTTTTACTATATCTTCGCTGCCTTCTCTTTTAGCAGTTATCTTTACATTAGTAGTACCTTCTTTTTTACCCGTTATACTAAGTATTCCGTCTGCATATTCAATATCCGCTATCTCATTATTTTCTACGTTAGCAATTATTTCCTCTGCATTTGTTTCAATATTAAGGTTTACGGTTTCTGATACTTTAGTTTCCGCACTATCAGCGTCTATTTTTACTCTTAAAAGCTCTTTTATATCGCTTGTAGCCTGCTCGTCTTCTATCCACGCCAATTGCTCGCCTGCTTCCTGACTGCCTGCTATTGAAGCTGTAAAACTGAACTTTCCTACCCATACGTCCTGAGCCTTGTCGCTAGGAAGTGTAAACTCCAAGCCGCCTGCTACAGATGCCTGCGGTATATATACTCTAAACTCTTTACCATCTGCATCTTTATTTACAACCATTAAGCATCTAGGCTTGATGGTAGAAGCCTTGCCGCCTGTAGTAAAGCGTACCATTTTAGGAGGTGTTTGTTTAAAATGTATAATTAAACTATCCGCATCCGGACTTATTTTGCTTGATATTATCTTAATGCCGTTTGTATCTATTTTTTCATAGCCTGCCTCATCTATTAAAGTATTGCCGCTTGAGTTTCTTTTCTCTACTTTAATTATTTCAACCGCAGAGCCGTCTGCATTTTTGAAAGGCACTCTGATAATTTCCCCTTTCTCATAACTTCCAGATTCTACTATATATTTTCTCTCTGCTTCCGTATATCCGTCATAGTCTTTGAGATTGTCAATTCCGCCTCTTGCCAAATAATAATTTCGCAAGTTTAATTCCAAGCTGTCAAAAGTAATTTCCGCTTTATGCTCGCTTAAAAGCGTAGATATCACTCCCGCATTGTCGCTTTCTATATCCGTACTTGTCATAGTCTCTTTTATCCCTATGCCTCTGCAAGCTCCTATATTTACCATATTGTCAAATCTTGTGCCTATACTCACGGTACCGCTTCCGCTTCTCACCGTTTTTCTATGCTGTACTGTAGTTTGTGCCATAATTAGCTCTCCTTTTTATTTCGCTCGCTTTTTTTTTAATAATAAATTAAAACTTATATAATATTGCTATGAGGCTTACAGCCTGATAGCAATTATACCCTTCACTGTACTCGTAATGCTCGTTTGATATATCGCATCCGCATATTTCTATATCATTAAACTTTTTCCTTAAATCGTTGAAATGCACGCCTATCTTTCTTTGAATGGACAATGCATGCTCTAAATCCTGTGAATAAATACTTACTTGATACACCGCTCTTGAATATCTGAAATCATAAAAAGGTATGCAGCTTTCATTGGAATAAACTATATAGCTTTTTTCATTGTCTATATTCTTATCCTGAACGAAGTTTAAATATACGCCCGCCGCTTTCTCATCGTCTTTAATAAGCGAGCTTATTATCCCGTATATTATTCTATTAAGTAATTCCAACATACTTATTTGCCGTTTGCCTTATCTATAATTTTATTTAATTCTGAGTTTATCGTACTTTCTATATTTTCTTTGCTTGACTCAAAAAGCGGTATTAAAAGAGGAACTTCATTTTGATATTTATTGCCGTATTCGTTAAAAAAAGCATAATACCTGTCGCCTTGCTCTTTATACCATTTGATTTTATTTTTAGCCGGTGCCGTTCCTTTCTTTCCTCTTATGGTCGTTATCTTAATATTGCCGCCGCTGTCGCTTTTTCTAGTAAGCCTCGTTTCTTGTACCGTGTAATATTTATCATAGGTCCAGCCCCTGCCTTTAGCCTGAGCATTCGCTTTTTTTGCTATCTCTCTTCCCGCTTTCATAGCAGCTTTTTTTATGTTTTTCTTAAAATCTATACCTAATTCCTCAAGCGTTTTTCTAAACTCTTTTAAGCCTTCTATGTCTATGCTTGTGTTCATTTTTTTTGACATTATTTTAATACCTTGCTAATAGTGAATATTAATTCTATATTCTTGTAATTTACATTTTCCCTATAGATAACGTTATATAAATCAGCCTCGTTGTTTATCTTCGCTTTCATTCCTTTTATTTCAAAATCCTTGAAATAATGAGTATGAACTTTAAGGGTACGCTCCAAATCTGTACGCTTGCCTGCTTGTATATCCTTATAACTTATATCTTCAATAGAACATTTTACTTTTCTTAATTCTATTAATATACTTAGTTGTATAAAAAGTTATAGTATGAATTAATTTTCCAACTTTCATAAAGTAAACTTTTCCCTTGCTATAGCCAACAATCTGTGAACACCTTCCAAAGCTGCTTTTTCACTTTGACTAGCTTCTCCTGTTTTGCTTTCAAAATAATGAGCAGCAAGTCCAAGAATTGCATATCTTACTTCAGAAGGACAATCGGCTCTTTTGTATTCTGTTTCATTAGCTTTATTACAATAGCCGACTGCACTGTCTAAAGTCAGCTGCAGTATATCATCATCATAGTCAATGCCTTCCAAGTTTAGAAATTTTTTGAACTCAGCCAAAGTAACTACTTTATTATCTTCGCTCGCTACAAGCCCCGACAATCCCGAGTGATTAGTATCACTCGGCGGGCTTTCCGCTTGCTTTTCTTCGTCATCATCTCCTGCCTCTTGCGAAAGCACGCCTTCGGCGACTACTTTTCCGACATCAATGTCTATGCTATTAATATCTTCAGTATCACTGCTCATATATAAAAGCCTTAAGCTGCATACGCTTGATCATGTGCAACTAATCTTACAAATGCTTCTTTTTGAATAGG
>CASGDY010000222.1 GCA_949300355.1 uncultured Brachyspira sp. | reverse complement strand
AAATAATATGATTTATTATAAAATTATTTATTTAATAACTATTAATAAAAAATTATTTGTATTATAATATTAAAATAACTTTATGGATATTTAATATGGTTAATTTACTCCTTGCTATTATATATTTATCTTTTATAAGTTTAGGACTTCCGGATGCACTTTTAGGATCAGCTTGGCCTACTATGCATAAAGAATTGAATGTTCCAATTTCCTATGCAGGCATAATATCAATGATCACATCAGCAGGAACTATAATTTCCAGTTTGCAAAGCGACAGACTTACTAAAAAATTTGGTACTGGAAAAATAACTGCATTCAGTGTAGCAATGACAGCTATAGCTCTTTTTGGATTTTCTATTACTCATTCATATTTATTTCTTTGCGTTTGGGCTATACCTTATGGATTAGGTGCGGGAAGTGTTGATGCTTCTTTAAATAATTATGTGGCTCTTCATTATGAAAGCAAACATATGAGCTGGCTTCATTGTATGTGGGGAATAGGTGCAACAATTGGGCCATATATAATGGGATATGCACTTACTAATAATAATTGGAATGCAGGATACAGATATATATCAATAATGCAGATTGTACTCACTGCTATTTTATTTTTCAGCCTTTCTCTATGGAAGAAAAATGATGAAGAAAATAAAGAAAAAATAAGTACAAAAGTTTTAAGCTTAAAAGAAATAATAAAAATACCCGGTGCCAGAGAAATTATGATATGCTTTTTTTGTTATTGTGCACTTGAAGCTACAACAGGATTATGGGCAAGCAGTTATTTAAATATATATAAAGGAGTGGATATAAAAACTGCAGCTTCATTTGGAAGTTTATTTTATATAGGCATCACTGTTGGAAGAGCTATATCTGGATTTATAACAATGAAATTAAATGATAATCAAATGATAGTTTTAGGCGAGTCATTAATTTTGATAGGCATAATATTAATGATTATTCCTGCTGTAAATATTGTATCTTTAATAGGTTTTATAATTATAGGTTTAGGATGTGCTCCAATATATCCTTCTATAATACATTCAACTCCAAGTAATTTTGGTGCAGAAAATTCTCAGGCTATAATAGGTGTACAAATGGCTAGTGCTTATATAGGTACTCTTGCAATGCCTCCATTATTCGGTTACATTGCAAATCATATATCGATATCATTACTTCCTTTTTATTTGATATTGATTTTAGCACTTATGTTTATTATGCATAAATTGATGATAAGAAAAACTATAAAAAATAAATAAAAAAATAGATGCATGAATAATAATCATGCATCTATAAAAAATATAATTATCAATAATTAATGTCCGCATCCGCAGTCAGTAACTTTTATATCGCAATTTTTAGTATCTATATTAACAGCCTCTTCTTTTTCTCCTAAAGGATAAAGAAGTCTTAATGCATTTAATACCACTATCATAGTAACGCCTGTATCAGCAAAAATAGCAAGCCACATAGAAGCAAGTCCTAAAGCTCCTAATATAATAGCGGCAAATTTTATTAATAATGCTAAAAGTATATTTTGCAAAACTACTATATGATTCTTTTTAGCTAGTTTTATAGCAAGAGCAACTTTAGAAGGCTTATCGTCCATAATTACAACATCTGCATTTTCTATAGCAGCATCAGAACCAAGTCCGCCCATAGCAATACCAATATCTGCACGTGCCAAAGAAGGAGCATCATTTATACCATCGCCTACGAATATTGAAGCCTTAGAATCTTTCATCATTTCTTCTAATACAGTTACTTTATCTTCAGGCAAACATCCGCCTTTGAATGATTGTATATTCATCTCTTTTGCAAATGCTTCTACCCTGTCAACATTATCGCCGCTTATCAATGCAGTTTTTATATTCATTGAATTTAATAAATCAATAGCTTCTTTAGTATCATCTTTAACACTATCATCAATGAAAAATCCGCCTGCATGTTTATAGTCTACAGCAATATGAACATTGATATTTTCTTTAATTTCTGATATTTCAACATTATTTTGTTTTAATAAATCAAGTCCTCCAATCAATATATTTTTATTTTCAACTATTGATGAAGCACCTTTTCCGCTTATATCTTTATGACTTGAAATTAAACTGTCATTTATAATGCCGTTATGATGATTTTTATAATGCTCAACTATTGATACTGCAATCGGATGAGAAGAACCTGTTTCAGCATAAGCAGCATATTTTAATAAAGTTTCATTATCATATAAACCTGTATTATGTATATCTCTTATAGAAAACTCTCCTTTTGTAAGAGTTCCTGTTTTATCAAAAATAACTTTATCAGCTTTAGCAAGCAAATCTAAAAATACTCCGCCTTTAACCATTATTCCGAATTTAGAAGCCCTTCCTATAGAAGCAAAATATGTCAAAGGAATTCCAACCATAAAAGCACAAGGACAAGATACAACCAATAGAGTCAAAGAACGTTTGAACCAATTATCAAAAACTTCAGTACCGTATATTATAGAAGGTATTACAGTAAGGAAAATTGCCCCAAATACCACTATAGGAGTATATACACCTGCAAATCTGCTTATAAACTGCTCAATATTAGCTTTTCTATTTTGCGAATCCTGAACTAATTTCAATATTTTAGCTATAGAAGATTCTCCGTAAGCTCTTATAACTTTTGCCTTTATAGTGTTATCTCCATTAATAGTACCAGCTAAAATTTCATCATTAACTTTAACACTTCTAGGCATACTCTCACCTGTTAAAGCTTTAGTATCAATCCAGCTTTCACCTTCATATATAACAGAGTCAAGAGGAACTTTCTCAAATGGATTTATTATTATACTATCATTGATATGCACTTCTGATATATCAACTTTTTCAACATTTCCATTCTCTCTTATAATATTTGCAGAATCAGGTCTTATTGCCATTAATGCGGCTATTGTGCGTTTTGATTTATCAACTGCCATATCTTCAAAGTATTCACCTACTCTATAAAACATTAATACTGCTAATGCTTCAGGAAGTTCATGAAGTATAATAGCTCCCACTGTGGCAATACTCATAAGAAAACTTTCACGCATGAACTTTCCTTTAATAAAATCCAAAGCTGCATTTTTGAATACATCTCTTCCCAAAATAAAATATGGTATAAAGAAAATAATATATTCTATAGCACCATGTATAGTTTTATGCAAAGTGTATAATAATATTAATACTACAAGTCCCAAAAAAATCTCTGATAAAAATAAAAGTCTTTCTTTATTCTTTAACATGTTCATACCCCCAAGTATAAATTTTTTCTATATGCTCATCATCTAATCTATAAAAAACATGAAGTCCTACTTTTCTTTTCTTTACTACCCTAGCCTGCCAAAGCATCTTTAAATGCTGAGATATAGAAGGCTGCTTCATATCGAGTAAAGAAGATAATTCATGCACGCATAATTCTTTCTCACTCAGGGCAGATATTATCTTTAATCTTGTAGGATCAGAAAATACAGAAAAAAATCCTGCTAAAAGTGAAAACTCTTCATCGTTTGGAAGTTTTGGTATTAATGATGATATATTTGAATCTTTTGTACTTATTTCACAGTCATCATCATTATTTAAATATTCTTCATCAGAAGTTTCGATATCTTTTTTTATATTCTTTTTCATATTGCCTCATCTCTATATAAGTATATTATAATATTATAATATAC
>CASGDY010000221.1 GCA_949300355.1 uncultured Brachyspira sp. | reverse complement strand
AAAAGAACTGGGGTATGGGGCAAAGCCCCAGATATAAAAACAAAAATAAATTTATATTTTTGACAAACTGTATTTGTTTAGGTATATACTATTATAAATTATTATATTAATAGTTATGAAATAATAGATATTATATATTTTTTAGCTTATAAAAAGTTTATGCGTATGTATCTACATTATTGCCTTTGCTTGAAGAGCTGGCTATTGCTGCTTTTGTAACTCCGCCTGAAACATAAACTCTTTTACATTCAGGGCATATATTAGTAGTTAATGTTACATTTTGGAAAATTACTTCTCCGCCGCTTTTTTCTGCTGATCTTTGATTATTGGCAACATGTTCCTGTTCATGTGATGCTACCATAGAAGGAGCACTTGAAGGATCTATTTTAGTAGGAGTTTTAAAAGATACGCCTATATCATTAGAACCGTCTTGATATGTTCTTGATGCACAAGTTTTACATACTCCCACTTCGCTTATAGGAGTTTTTTGGCTTGCTTCCTGAACAATATTATTGATATTATTGTTATTATTTCTTATATTATTAGTGTTTCTTATATAAGGAGCATTATTACGAATACTTATTTCCATAAATTACACCTCTTAAATATTTAATTCTACCCCTATATTTGAATTATAAACCTATAAAAATAAATATCAATACATATTATATTCATAATTGCTGTTATGTTTACTAATTATAGAATTTTTATTATAATTTTAGTAAATTTTTTATTTTATAAGTATAGTTTCATTATTTCCGATAATAGAAGCGGTATTTTATAACTTGGATTTTATAATGAAAAAAATAATTGCATTATTATTTATAATATTTAATACTTCTTTAGTATTTGCTCAAAATGATGAGTTAATGGAATCTATAAAAAATAATGATATTGATAAAGTAAAAGTATTATTGAGAGATGGCATTAACTTAGATTTATACAATATCAATTATGGTATGAGTCCTCTAATGTATGCGGCTCAGCTTGGCAATGAAGAAATAGTTCAGGAATTACTGGATTTCGGTGCTAAAGATTTTGACTTTGCTTTTTATGCGGCATGTGCCGAAGGTTATTGGAATATAGCAGAAGATATAATGAAGTCCGGTGCTAGTAATTATAATATTGCTTTATCTTATGCTGCTATAGGCGGACAATTAGATATAGTAGAAAAACTTATTGATTTAGGTGCTAAGGATCTTAATCCTGCATTGGTATCTGCATGCGAGGGCAATCATTTAGAGGTTGTAAAATATTTAATAGGTAAAGGTGCTAATGTTAATACTAGGGCATATATAGAAGTATATAGAAATTATAAAGGTGCTGAGAGAAAATCACCATTAACAGCATCAACTAATATTGATATAATAAAAGAATTGGTAAATGCCGGGGCTACTAATTTAAATGAAGCTATCATATATAATGCTGAAACTATATCAACAAATTTTGACAGTTCTTATTCTACTGCAATATTAAATGAATATATCAATTTAGGTGCAGATGTGAATTCTATGAGTACAAATGATGGAAAGACGCTTCTTATGTATTTGATAGAAAAAAGGCAATTAGATTTTGAATTGATAAAAAAAGTTATAGAGCTTGGTGCTGATGTTAATGCACGCGATAGGAATGGAAATACTGTTTTAATAAGGGCAGTAATGTATGAATATGAAGCTCCTATTCAGGATAGTAATTTAAATAAAAAAGTATACAGAACTATTGGTACTCCTATAAATGTGATAGAAGAACTTTTGAAAGCAGGGGCAAGTCCTACTGACAGAAACAGTTATGGAAATACCGCATACAGATTGGCGGCAAGAAAGAAAAGAGATGATATAATAAAACTTTTTGATGAATATTTAAAAAGATAATTATTTATATAATCTGAAATCCCATATAATAAGAATTAATAAAGTATAAATAAATCTCTCTGATACTTTTTCATTATTTTCATTATAGAATTTAATATTTATTTTTACTTTATCTTTATAATCAATATTATCTTCAGCATCTATAATTATGTCAAAATTATCTCCATTATTTATTTTTAAATTATATTCTTTAACTGTGCCATAGTCCATATAACTAGGAATCATTGAATACCTATCACCGAAAGCCTTAAAAGTACCATAAGCTATTTCAGTATTTTGTAATTTGTTTATTTCATTTTCCAAATTATTTTTATCTAATTTTATTATACTTAATTGATTTATTGGCTGAAGTAATTCATAATCTTCTAATTGTTTTTTCCATTTTGTAATAGTTTCATCATTCATTTCTATAGGGCTTGCTAAACCTATAAAGCTGTCATCATTAATTTTAATTTCTTCATCATCACAATTTGAATAGCTTCCGTCACCTGCATATCTGAATGTAGTTAAAAACAAATTATCTTTATCATACAAGTTCCAAATAAGTGAAGAAGAAAATTTATTCATTAAAGGATTATCAATAAATATTTCTTTAAAAAGTTTATAATTATATTTTTTTTCATACATTAATGATTTATACAATTTTAAAGAAAGTTTTTTTATAATATCAGGAATTTCTTTTTTTATATATTTAATTTCTTCTTTTATATTATCCTCAAAATTTTTAGGAATAGTTTTTAATTCTCTATTATTCTTTATATCAAATACATTCACAGAATAATCACTATTTAAAATCAATTTATAATCATCATTGATAATTTTTTCGCCTTTTAAATCAAATCCTAAATTTGAAGTAAATTTCAATTCCAAATCTTCAAGCGATAAATGTTTTTCTTTTGATATTTCTTTTAATAAATGTAATGCTGAACTGCGTATTTCATGTTTTTTAGCTTTTGAATAAATATCATACAATAGTTTTATAGCATAATCAGTAATCTCTGTAATTTCTATTGAAGACAAAATCATTAAAAAGAATTTAGAATCTTTTTCTTTCTTGTATATTTCTCTCAAAGCTTCATCACCTCCATACAAACTATAAATAATTGCTGTGGTTTCCTTGTATGTTTCTTTATAAATATTTTTAGCAAAAGTCAAAAAACTTTCTTTATCAAGTAAATTAATAATAGAATCTATTTCAATCAAATGATAAATATCTCTTTTTAATTCTAAATATTTTAAGTATATATATTTTATCACTTTTGTATCAACTTCTCTTGATTTATCTTTTATTAATACATTACAATTTTCTATATAAGAAACTTTTGACTTGTCTTTTTTCTTTAATTTTTTATTAATACTTTCTTCATACTTTTCAATATTACAAAATAATTCATAATCAAGAAATTCTTTTAAATCATTATAATAAAGATTTTCTAATCTTGTTTTAACAGCTTTAATTTTTTTATTATTACTTGTCTGTGCTATTTCATAAATTTCTTTTATATTTTTTTCTAAAACAGTTAAAACATTAATATTAGAAAAAGTATATAAATATAAAATCCATTTCAAACTTAAACTACTAACTGCACTATCATCAAAAATATTATCAATTATAACTTTGTCATTAAGCTCCCAAGTATTAATAGAATCATATTCTTTAAAACCGCTATTATAAAACATAGCAACCATAGCATTAACATTGCTTACATTCCATTTATCTAAAGGCTTATTAAAACTTTTAGCTTTCCAAAACATAGAATTCATACTTTTTACATTTGAAGTATCCCATTTATCTAAATCCTGATTGAA
>CASGDY010000220.1 GCA_949300355.1 uncultured Brachyspira sp. | reverse complement strand
ATGGTCTTCACCATTAGCTATATTAGCAGCTTCATTTACTGCCTCTTGGGCTTTTATTGTATATTTATTATAATCCATATTCTAATTAATTAACGGTTTTAAACCGCCTAACTCCTTTATAAATTAATTATTTAAGTTTTAATTAAATAATTTGATTTCAGCATTTAATTACTGAACACTATTATATATGCAAAAAATATACCAATTAATAGGTATGAAATGTTTTGTTTTTATACATTTATAATATGTATAATTGTTTTTTAGAATATTGTGAATATAATTAATGTATAAATTTTATATATGAAAAACTATATTATGTATAAAAATAATACTATAAATATATATTATGTATTGATATAGCATTAAAATTTATTATTTTGTATAAATTTTACCGCCATGTTTTTCTTTAATTTTTGCTACAGTATCAGATATCATAATAACAGATTCCATAATGTCAGAAAATACATCCGGTTTTATAGACTGAGCCCCATCGCATAAAGCATGTTCAGGATCATTATGTACTTCTATAATCATACCATCTGCACCAGCAGAAATAGCAGCTAGGGTGAGAGGAAGTGCCATCCAAGATTTACCGCTTGCATGTGAAGGATCTCCTATAACAGGTAAATGGCTTAATCTTTTTATTGCAGGTATTGCTGAAACATCAAAAGTATTTCTAGTATAAGTTTCAAAAGTTCTTATGCCCCTCTCGCATAATACAACATTATCATTTCCTTGATTAAGTATGTATTCTGCACTCATTAACCATTCTTCTATAGTACTTGATAAACCTCTTTTTAAAAGTATAGGCTTTTTCAATTTTCCTACTTCTTTTAAAAGCTCAAAGTTCTGCATGTTTCTTGCTCCTATTTGAATCATATCTACTGTGTTATCAAAATCTTCTAAATGTCTGATAGATACTATTTCACTTACTATAGGAATATTAACTTCTTCTTTTGCTAATTTTAATATTTTAAGTCCGTCAAGTGCTAACCCCTGAAAAGCATAAGGAGAAGTTCTAGGTTTGAAAGCTCCGCCTCTAAGTATTGAAGCACCTGCCGCCTTTACACTTTTGGCAATATTTATAACCTGTTCTTCACTTTCCACAGAACAAGGTCCAGCTATAATAACAGGCTTTCCTTCTCCTATTTTTACGCCGCTTACATCTACTATAGTATCTTCTTTTTTAAATGCTCTATTGGCTCTTTTGAATGGCTCCTGAACTTTCAATACTTTGGATACGTCCGGCAAGGAAGCTATTAACTCTCTGTCTATTTTGGAAGTATCGCCTACCATTCCTATTACAGTATAATCTACTCCGACACTTTTATGTATACCGAGTCCAGCCTCTTTTAATCTTTCTATAATATTATTAATATGTTCTTCTTTAGTGTTTGGTTTCATTACTACTATCATGATATAATTCTCCTTAAAATTTAAAATTTGATGTATAAAATTGATAATAATTTTTGTTTTAAAGCCATAAATGATAATCTATCAAGTTATCTTATAGTTATAAAAATTAATAAAATATATATATGTGTGTGTGTGTATTTAAATTAGAAAAATAGATATGCTGGCGTCTTAAACGCCATAATAGAAAAAGTAATAAGCGTAGATGCTTTTGAAATTATTTGAAACAATAATACCTTTCATAGTAATTAATTATATACAAATTATAAAAAAAGTCAAGAAATTATAAAAAAAATAATAAGCATTCATAAAAATAAATTTATAAATGCCTATTATTAATATTTATTTTAAGCCAAAGACAAGGCAACTTCCATCATATTAGTAAAAGTTTTTTCTCTTTGTTCCGGAGTTGTAGCTTCTCCTGTAACTAGAGAATCAGAAATAGTGACCATACAAAGAGCATTAACTCCAGCATAAGCAGCATTCATATATAAAGCAGCAGCCTCCATTTCAACAGCCAATACTCCCATCTTTGCCCATTTAGGAGTAGCATTGTTGGCACCATAAAACACATCAGATGAAACTATATTACCAACATAATAATTTATTTTCATTTCATCAGCTTTATTAACAGCTTTCCTAAGTAATTCATAACTAGCTATAGGAGCATAAGTACCAGGAAGTTCATATTGTGCCGCATAATTAGAATCTGTGCAAGCTCCCATTCCTATAACTAAATCTCCAATATGAAGCTTATCTACCAAAGCACCAGCAGTACCTATACGAATTAAATTCTTACATCCATAAAAATGTATAAGCTCATAAGAATAAATACTGCATGAAGGCATTCCCATACCTGTACCCTGAACAGAAACTTTTTTACCTTTATATGTACCTGTGAATCCAAACATATTTCTAACAGAATTATATTGAGTAACATTCTCCAAAAAATTCTCTGCTATAAATTTAGCTCTTAAAGGATCTCCAGGTAAAAGTATAGTCTCTGCAATATCACCTTTATTTGCAGCTATATGAGGTGTAGCCATATATATTTCTCCTTTATTCATTTTTTCCAATTATAAATATTAATCTTTTTTATATCAAGCAAAATAAATTTAATAATATTTTTTATATCAATATAATATTGCTTAATTATACAATAAAATCAATATCTTTTTATTAGTTTCAAAATTGACTTATAATTTATTTTATAATATTATTTATATATTAGAAAAATAATATTTTATATATCTACTAGTATTAATTGACAGAATAAAATCAAATAAAATATTTATTAGTGTATTGTAAAATACTGCTTATAAATTAATAAAATCTAATTTATGAATATAAAATACGTACTAAAGGAGCTATTAAATTAATATATGAAAATAAGATTAGCAAATATTGAAGATACTTTTCAAATTCTTTCAATATATTCTCAGTATATTGATACAAGTATAACATTTGAATATACACTTCCAACTTTAGAAGCGTTTAAAAATCGTATAGAAAATATTATAGAAAAATATCCCTATTTAGTATGCGAAGATGAAAATAATCAAATAATAGGTTATTGTTATGCTAATAAATTTCTTGAAAGAGAAGCATATAATTGGAGCTGTGAATTATCTATATATTTAGATAAAAATAATATAAATAAAGGAATCGGAAAAAAATTATGCTGTATTATTATTGACATTCTTAAATATCAGGGAATAAAAAATGTTTATTCAAAAGTTACAGTACCTAATACAAAAAGTGAAAAATTACATTATTCATTAGGTTTTAACTTAATAGGAAGTTATAATAATATAGGATATAAAAATGGTAAATGGCATAGTGTTAGATTATTTGAAAAAGAACTTCTTTCTGATTATAATAATCCAAAAGCTATCATACCAATAAAAGAAATAGATGAAGAAAAAATAACTTTCTTTATAGAAAATTACAAATAAAAATGGAGATAATACAATATGGAAAAAAGAGAATTAACTGAAGAAGAAAGAAATGTAATAATTTTTAAAGGTACAGAATACCCTTTTACAGGCGAGTACAATGACTTTTTTGAAGATGGTATTTATTGCTGCAAACAATGCGGTGCAGAATTATACCGTTCTGAAGATAAATTCAAATCACATTGCGGCTGGCCTAGCTTTGATGATGAGATAGCAGGGGCAGTAAAAAGAACATTAGATGAAGATGGTTATAGAATAGAAATAACATGTAATAATTGCGGAGGGCATTTAGGACATATATTTATAGGAGAACATCTCACAGCAAAAAATACAAGACATTGCGTCAATTCTATTTCTTTAATATTCAAGCCTAAAAAATAATTATACATTCTAAAATAAAAAAGGACTTATATATTTTTATATAAGCCCTTTTATATTTATATTATATTAATTATATAAATATTATTTTTTAT
>CASGDY010000219.1 GCA_949300355.1 uncultured Brachyspira sp. | reverse complement strand
CAATAATAAGTAATCAGCCGCACGTATAGTTGGCTATCCATAATGATTTACAATACCGTGCGGAAAGCCCCTATGGCGAATAGTTGACAAAGTTAAAAATTTTCAGTATAAAACTTATTTTATTATTATTTAAATTTTATATTTATTAGTTTTTATCTTATAGAAGTTTTGAATTCAGCTGTAAATGTGGAATCTTGATTATCTTTTACTGTTACTTTAGCATCATAAACAGCAGAAGGAAGATATTTTCCATTTTTATCAAGTCCGGACCATATACAAGTGGCTGTTTTCTTTGAAGCGTCAATAGTTAAATCTTTTGAGTCCATTAAATCGCCGCTTTGAGAGTATATTTCTACTTTAGCACTTATAATTTCTCCGCTATTAATAGAAACTTTATAAGTAGTATTCTCTTTAGACGGACTAAATGGGTTAGGATAATTATAAAACTCAGAAATGCTTGAGCTAGGTTTATTAGGCGAACATGAAATATAAAGGAAAGCTAAAAGAAGTATTATTAAAACATTTCTTTTAGCTGTCCATATTTTTAATAAATTACTTATCATTAATGTTATCAGTCAGTAGTGAATAATATTCTTCCGCAGTGGAAACACATAATAATTTGATTTTGTCTTCTAACTTCATTAACAGTCATTTTAGGTATAGCTACATTACAAGCACTGCATTTGTAATTTTCTATTTTAGCTAAAGCCTCACCTTTATTTTCTTTAATTCTCTTATAATTTTCTAAAACAGCAACATCTATTTTGCTAAGGATAGTATCTTTATATTTTTTGTACTCTTCTAAAACGACATCAGATTTTTGCTGAGAGTGAGTAGAACTGTAAAGCTCATAAGCTTTAATTTGTATTTCAGCTCTTTCAAGTTCGATTAAGAATTTAATTTGTTTTTCAGCTTCAAATTTTTCATCTAATTTCTTGAATGACTCTAAAACATTAGCAAGTTCTTCATAGCTTTTAGTGGCCATTACTTTATCAAGTATTTCTTTTTGGTTAACCAAGAAGAAAATTTGAGAAAGATTTAAAAGATAATCTTGAGGGTTATCAAGATCTGAAAGTATTGCAAATACAAGTTTAACAGGGCTTTTTTCATCAGAATCTGAATCATAGTTAATTTCATCTTTTAAGAAGCCAACGAATATATCTGTTTTTCCATAACCTTGTATTCTTCCATGAGGAACAGCAACTCCATTTCCAATATTAGTAGTGTATTCATCTTCACGTTTTTTGAATGCATCGAATATAGCATCTGCAGAAGCAGAAGCAACTGGTGCAATTTTTTCACTTAACGCTCTAAAAAGTGATTCTTTGTCTTTTGATTCCAAACCTTCAAATACATGTTCTTTTGTGATTTTGTCAATTATTTTGAGCATACAATCTCCTAGTTTTATACATATTCTAATATTATATGATAGTATATAAAAAATATCAACTTTATTTTTATATACTAAACCCTAATTTTATTCTCCGCTTCCAAGCAATGCTTTTCTTTCCTCTATAACCTTATCAGCTAAAGGACCTGTAAGCTCTTGATAGTGAGAATGTTCCATTTCAAAAGTACCTCTTCCTGAAGTAGATGCTTTCATTTCTATAGAATAAGTAAGCATTTCAGATAGCGGAACTTCGGCTTTAATCATTTGTATTGTATTAGATGCTGCCTCCATACCTAAAATTTTGCCTCTTTTACCTGTAAGTTCATTCATTATAGAACCAGTAAACTCTTCAGGTACATAAACTGTAACTTTCATCACAGGCTCTAATAATACAGGGCTTGCATTTTTGAATGCTTCTTTTGCCGCCATAGAACCTGCTATTCTAAATGACAATTCGTTAGAGTCTACATCATGGTATTTACCGTCAAATAATCTTACTTTAATATCAACCATAGGATATTTACCCAAAGGTCCTTGAGCTAATGCATCCTGTATACCTTTTTCTACTCCAGGTATATACTGTTTAGGTATAGCTCCTCCGAATATATCGTTTATAAATTCAAAACCGCCGTCGCGTGGCAGAGGTGAAACTTCTAAATGAACTTCTCCGAACTGTCCGCTTCCTCCGGATTGCTTTTTATGTCTATATTGAGCCTGAGCCTGTTTTCTTATAGTTTCTCTATAAGCTACTCTAGGAACGCTTTGTTCTATTTCTGCTTTAGTAAGAGATACTACTCTTTCTAATGCTAATTTCACTTGTAAAGCACCCATAGCTTTGATAATAGTTTCTTTAGTTTCAGTATCATACTCTACATTGAATGTTAAATCTTCTTGAGCTATAGTATCAAGAACTTCAAGAGCTTTTATATCATTTTTCAATATTTTGATAGCTGTAAAGTATATAGGCTGAGGTACTTTAAGAGGTAGGAATTGGAATGGAGCAGAAGGAACACTTATAGTATCGCCTGTTCTGCAGTCTGAAAGTTTTGCCAATACTCCTATATCTCCTGCTGTAATAGTATCGCTTTCTATTTGTTTTTTTCCTCTAGCCATGTATATATGGGAAACTTTTTCTTTCTTTCCTGTTCTGGAATTGTATATTTCATCTCCGCTTTTTATGCTTCCTGAACGAACTTTAAAGAATGATATTCTTCCAGCATATTGATCTATAGTAGTTTTAAATACAAATGCTGCAAAAGGATTATTATCACCTAAGATAGTTCTTGTTGCAGGTTCATTAGTTAAAAGATCAGTACCATCTGTAACAGGTACATAGGAAGGAGAAGGCATATATCTTATAATAGTATCTAGTAAAGCTCCCATACCTATATCTCTTATAGATGTACCGAAAAGTATAGGTACTACTTTATATTGAAGTATAGATTTTGTTAAAGCTTCGATATATTCTTCATCTGTAAACTTTCCGCCGTCTAAATATCTTTCCATAAGACTATCATCAACTTCGCATACTAATTCTTTTAATCTGTCGCGAGTTGCTCTGTACTCTTCATAATATTCTTCAGGTATTTCTGCCTCTACAATTTTTCCATGTTCATCTCTGAAAAACGCTTTATGATAAATAACATCTATTATACCTTTAAAATCTTTACCATTACCCATAGGTATTTGTATAGGAACTACAGGCGGTTCTTTAAAGTTATTTTCGATTTTCTCTAATAAAGCTTTATGATCAACCATTTCTTTATCTATTTTATTGATAAATACTATTCTAGGTCTTCTGAAATTATTAGCCATTTGCCAATGTTTTTCAGTTTCTATTTGTATGCCGAATTCGGCATCTATAACAACGATACAAGATTCAGCTACTCTTAAAGCAGGGTTAATTTCACCGCTGAAATCACCAGACCCAGGAATGTCCAGCAAATTAATTTTATGATCATTCCATTCTATAAAACTTAAAGAAGTTCTAATGGACATTTTTTGCTTAATTTCTTCGTCTGTATAGTCACTGACTGTAGTTCCTCTTTCGATTTCACCTTTTTTATCTATAGATTTAGCTCTATAGAGTAAGGCTTCATTCAAACTAGTTTTACCGCTTCCTACATGTCCTAGAAGTGCGACATTACGAATACTTTCTGGGTTATATATTTTTCCCATAAACATTCCTCCTTTGGTAACAGAAATTATTTTGATGATATAATAGATTATTTATTATATTATTTGATTTGTTTCTAAAGAAGCTTAAAGAATAAGCTGATTCATAGAAAACTAAGTAATGCATGATAACTCAAGTATAGTAAAAAAAATATCAAAAATCAAATTTTATGTACTATTTTTAATATTAAATAATAATAGCTATATTGATAATAAATATACATTTTTATTTATTATGCTTGCTATATATTTAAAATATATTTATATATTATATTTTAATTATATAGCAATAGTAAATAAATTGGGAA
>CASGDY010000218.1 GCA_949300355.1 uncultured Brachyspira sp. | reverse complement strand
GAGTATTTTGATAAGTATAATTATGAATTTAAAGGAGAAGCTATTTATAGTATTCTTGAATATAATTCTAAAGATGATTATGTGAATATAAGAGATAAACCAAATGGAAAAATAATAGGAAAGATTTTGAAAAACGATATGATTAATAATGAGGGGCTTTTATTATTAGTTGATAGTAACGGCGATTTAAGTGATTGGGAAAAAAACTGGATTGAAGTGTATTACTTACCTCCTGATGATAATGACGGCAAAGGTACGATTCATGGCTTTATTCATGGTTCGCAGATAAAAACTAGATATAATTAAAAACAATATAATTTTGACAATTTATATTAATTTTATTATAATGTTTGTATAATGGATAATGATTATAAAAGTATAAAATATTTTAATACATTAAATGATTATTTTGTTAGATATCTTTTTTCTGATAAAGGAAGCGAGGCAATATTGTTGGATTTTATTAATTCGATAATGCTTGACTCTGGAATGAAGACTTTTCGTTCTGTTGAAATTTTGACGCCTTTTAATTATAAGGAAAATTATGAAGATAAAGAAAGTATTGTTGATGTTAAATGTATAACCCAAAATGGTTCTGTTGTTATTATAGAGATTCAGCTTCAAGGCAATTCAAGATTTCCAGAACGTATACTTTATTATTGGGCTTCTAATTACAGTAAACTTTTAAAGCAGGGTGAAAAGTATGATGCTCTAACTCCTGTAATAAGTATTAATCTTCTTAATTTTAATTTAGATGATAGCAAGAATATACATTCCTGTTATATGATTTATGATACAGTTAATCAAAGATTATTAACAGACCATTTACAAATACATATAATTGAAGTGAAAAAATTTAAATGCAATTTATTAAAACCAGATTTAAATTGCTGGCTTAAATTTTTTACTATGAAAGAAAATGATAATAAGGAGGCTATTATGTCAGAAATAGTAAAAGAAAAACCTATAATGGAAGAAGTGCAAAGAAGATATAATAACTTCATTAAAGACAGATTAATGATGAATGAATATGATAAAAGACAAATATATTTATATGGTAATCAAATAATGCTTGAAGAGGAGAGAAGACTAGGAATTGAAGAGGGTGAAAAAAATAAAGCAATATCTATAGCTAGAAATTTAAAAAAAGCCGGCATCGATATAAAAATAATTAGTGAAAATACAGGATTGAGTATAGAAGAAGTAGAAAAATTGTAAGTTTATAAATGTTAGTATTTGATGAAAAGTATGCGGATATAATAAATTAAAAAATAACATGACAATAATAAAAAATTAAAAATATATAGAACTAACAAAAAACTTATGTGTGTAGTAACGAATAAGTTTTTTATATAAAATAAAAAAGTGAGCCGACCAAGTAGGTACCTTTGGTAAGCAGCCAGTAACTTTAGTTGCTGGCTTATATTAGTGACCAACGCTCTGCGTGCCGGAGGCAAGGCACCCTTCGGGTGACATAACAACAATAGGAAACAACATGAATATAGGTGCTGTAAGATCAATTCCTACAATGTTTACTCTAAACTTCTTTACTTTAGGAATATACCATTACTATTGGATTTATTATATCAGCTTAGAAGTGCAGAATTTTACCAAAAGAAAAGATATATCTCCTTCATTAGAACTTTTACTTAGTATTATTACATGCAATCTTTACAGCGTATTTTGGTATAATAAATACGGAAACATTATTCATAAAGAAATAGCTTTAAAAATTGATGAAAACGATAGAAATGATGTTACTCAAATAGTTATGGTTTCATTTATTATTGTATTATTTGTAGGTATGCCAATTATAGGGGGCTTAATATTTGCTTTTGTTATGGGAGTATTGTTAAGCGGTATGTCTGTACTTTACGGAGGAGCTTATAATAGTTTTACTTTGAATCCTGAAGTATTATTAGTATTTGCTGGTACTATATTGGCACTCATTATTATTGTTATAGTAATTACTGCTATGCTGCTCATTCCTGATATTATTATGCAAAAGAAATTAAATACTATATGGAGAAAAGTAAGAGAACTTCATTATAATAAAATATAATGAAGTTCTATAATATCTATCAAGATTAATATAATTAAAAGATTTAGTTATATTAAAATCATATATTAATAAAATCTATTGTATTTTTTCAAATCTAAGCTCTTCCTGAAAATCTAATACTCCAATAGATGAAATCAATAATCTTCCTCCTGATATTTCTGTTTCACTATCAAATATTATAGTATATACTGAGCTGCCAACATTATATGTTATATATCTAGTTGTGCTTTGAGGATTTTGTACTATATTATAATAATCTGGTGTTCCATCTGCTAGGTACACAGTAATATCTCCTTTATTATTTAAATCAAATTCATATATAATTTCATAATTTATGTACTTTTTATAAGCTCTATATTTACCTTCTCTTTGGGCAATTGTTATCTTACTAGGATTTGTTGTATTATTTTTGCAGCTTATAAGCATAAAAACAAATATTAAACTGATAAAAATTATTCTATTTTTGTTATTCATTATTTACTCCTTAATTAATTATACTGCTCTCATCAACATATAATGACGGAAATCCAGATGCTGGCGAAATAAATAAAACCTTTTTATATTCTACCAATTCGCCCTTTCCATTTGTATACTTATAAGAGATTTGTTGTATAGTTTTTGAGAGATCTAGCAAATTTGCATAAGCCGGTTTATTAGGATCTGCATTTATAATGAATCCGGGTTCTATTTTTTGGCTTGTATTATACGAATGATTTTGTATATTAATAGAGCCGTCTGCATTTATTGTATATGTTTCTTCTTTAATAAGAGTATTATTTACAATATTAAATTTGGTATATGTACCAGCCCATTTTGATATGCCAGAATCAATATTTAAGTTATTTTCTTTGATTAAAATATAATTTTCTCTTAATAATAAATCCTCACTCCATCCCCATTGAGAAAAATGAATTGTACTTTCCCCTAATAGAGAAATAGATATAATAACTTCTGAATATACGTCTTTAGAATATCTTATTGAATATTTGCCTTCTGTGGATTCTTCAACATTACTTGTATCAATTTCATAATCTTTACCTGATATATTTATAATTAAAGGAGAGTTATCATTCTTAATTGTTATTTTTAATCTTGTTCCATCTTCTAAAATACTGCTTACATAAGTACCTGCTAATTTACTAAAATTTCCAGGACCAGTAGTAAAATTATTATTAGGATTGTTAGGATTGTTATTACAGCTTATCAATGAAATTAAAATAAATAAAATTACTAATATATTTTTCATAATGCTTCCTTATTTTTAATTTGCATAAAAATTTTCGTATGTTGTAAAATAAATATTTTCATTTTCTCTGCTAAACTTTTGCTTTGCCTCTTCCAAAGTCTCAGCATACGGATTTACTTCTTCATAATTATAAGCCTTATCAAAAGAAACTGTTGTTTCAGTAAGATTTTTAAATGCAATAGCCTGATATTTTCCTACTAAATTTTTATCAAAAGATTCAATACATTGCAGATATACGATACCTGAAGTATTATCAGCATCCCAAATGATCTCTTTTAATAAATAAAAATAATTTATTTCATCGCCCATTTCAAGATTGGCATCTTCTGATATAGGGTCTCTGCTTTTTATAGCTATTTGAAGAGAATCTTCATTATACCTATATTCTTCAGCATATTGACATTGTCCATTGATATAGCATTCATTTACCCAATTTCTTATTAATAAATTGTAGCTAGGATTGTTAGGATTATTACATGATAAAAGCGGAAGAAATACGATTAATGAAATGATTATATTTTTTTTCATTATTTTTCCTTAGGATTATATTATAAAATAATCTAGTTAAATAAAATCTATCG
>CASGDY010000217.1 GCA_949300355.1 uncultured Brachyspira sp. | reverse complement strand
ACTATTATATCAATAATAATAAATTTTTTAAATAGATTTTTTATTATTTTATATAAATTTTGATTACTAAAAATTTTTTTTTTCATTTAATATAAATTACCGGATATATACAGTAATTTTATAGTTTGAGTTTTAATAAATGATATGATAATTTTTAATATAGGATAAATAACAGAATTGTATATGAAAAAAATATTTATTTTTTCTGTTTTTATTATTTCAGGTATATTTATTGTATCTTGTAATGAAAGTTATACTGTAAGTACCATATTTAAAAGCATTAAAATATAAATATATAATTGTATACTTATATAGATTCATATGGATTAAAGTTTTACCTAATAAGGGCCACTATATTAGATAATTAAATAGTGAAAATCTATATTAATATTATAAATATGTTCAATGTTAATATAGAAATTTAGAAGAAAAAATTTATAAATTAGATTTAAGGGAGCTTATATAAAAGCTCCCTTTTTTATTTTAACTTCTTATATTTCCTAAACTAGGATCTTCTATATTATCTTCAGGAAGTAAGTATATATTATCATTGTTGTTATTTTGATTATTATTATTATTTTGGATATTGTTGTTTTGAATATTATTGTTCTGATTGCTGTCATAGCTGTTACTATTTTCATCTAAAGGAGTATAATAAAAATCTCCCTCATCTTCCATCATAGCATCATTAGTTGCTTCATTTCTAGTAGTACCTGTTCTAAGGTGATCTATAGGACATTGGGTAGATAAATCAACATTTCCTCCTACTGTAAGCGGTGCTACATTTACGCAGGTATGATTTCTAGGAAGTCCGGAATCCTGACAAATCTCAACTATTAATACATCATTAGGAACAGGCCAATTAAATTCTCTTTTTTGTGTAGGAGTTATAGCATTAAGATATTGAAATGTAGCTAAAGCAGTAGTAGCTCCACCTGTAACATTATTAGGAAGCAAATCATTTCTATCGCTTCCTATCCAAGTAATTGTAACTATTTCATCATTATATGCCGCAAACCAGTTATCTCTATGTTCGCTTGTAGTTCCTGTTTTGGCAGAATATGAAGGGTATTTAAATCCGTAAGTATTAGCACTTCTGTATGCTGTTCCGCCTGGTGCTATTACTTTCTGTAAAGTAGTATTTAAAAAATAATAAGATGATGGAGATGTTGCACTTATTTTATGAGGTGTTCTATCAACTAAAGCTGTAACGCTAAGTTCATTGCCGTCCATATCAATTATTTTATCTACTATATAAGGCTCATATTTAATACCGCCATTAGCTAAAGCACTGTATGCAGAAGCCAAATCAAGCGGACTCATTTCCATAGTTCCCAAACCTATAGATAAAGCATTAGGTATATAAGCATTTTCTCCAAAAAATTCCCTTGAATGTTCTATAAAATAAGAAAGTCCTATATCATTTAATAATTTCACAGCTATAGTATTAATTGATTTTGATAATGCTGTTTCTAAAGTCATTTCGCCTCTATACCTTCTGTCAAAATTCCTAGGTGAGTATGCAGGTTTTCCTGTACCTTGAGGATAACTATAATTGGTATCAAGCATAGTAGAAAAAGGCTGTGCTCCGCCTTCAAATGCATACAAATATATAAAAGGTTTAATTACACTGCCTATTTGTCTTTTCGCCTGTACTGCTCTATTAAATTGATTTTGCAATGTGTATCCGTCTCCTCCTATCATTACAAGTATTCCGCCTGTTTTAGGATCTATTGATACCATTGCCCCCTGATAACTTCTGTTTGAAGAACTAGCCTGTAAATTTCTTATATTTTCTTTCATAACAGAATCAGCTACTCTGTAATATCTTTCATTTACTGTTGTATATATTTTAAGCCCGGATAATGCAAGCTCATCTTTATTAAAATAATTTAATAATTCCTGTCTAACATATTCATTTACATAAGGTGTTCTATTTACTGTCATTTTCCATTGAGCACCTTTTACCTGCTTATTTATATTAGTATACTCTTTATCAAACAAAGCAAGTTCAGCTTCCATAGTCTGCTTATCTATAATATTATTTTTTACAAGTCTTGATAATATCTGCTCTACTTTTTTTCTGCTGTTATCAGGATTATTAACTATAGAATAGTATGTAGGATTAGGAAGCATACCAACTAATATAGCATACTCTAATAATCTGCATTGTCTTAAAGGTTTATTGAAATAATGATTAGCTGCCGCTTCAAATCCGTAGTTTCCGTCCCCAAGATAAACGGTATTAAAATACATAGCTAAAATTTCTTTCTTGGTATATTTTTCTTCTATTTCCCTTGCTGCAAACATTTCAAAAAGTTTTCTTTCTATAGTTCTTTCGCTTTTAGTAAATAGAAGTTTAGCTAACTGCTGAGTAAGTGTAGAACCTCCGCCTACTATTTTTCTAGTTAAAATTGTCTGTATGCCTAAATAAGCTGTTCTGAAATAGTTAATACCTTTATGAGAATAGAATTTCTGATCCTCCATTAAAAGCAATGTCTGCTCTAAAAGCGGATTAATATCATCTACATTAACAACCTCATAGGCAGGAGGCATATATTCGCCTATCAATATATTATTTCTATCGTATATCTTTGTAGGCGGGGAATCTCCGAAAGGATTTAAAGGATTAAAATATCTTATCCTTTTCTCATTACCTCTTATAACTATTATATCATAGTATTCCTCAAGCATAGCCATACTTTGATCTCTTCTGGCAACCCAATCTTTATATACGCCTCCGACAAAGTATATGCCTACTATACCTACAGCAACAGATATAAATAAACATACTATGAAAATAGTCAATATAAATTTCTTTAATTTTGATTTTTTCTTCACTACATTATTATTATCTTTATTTTTTTTCTTAAACATTTATCACCATATTAACATAATTATATTATAATATATGATACTATAATATATATAACATTGCAAGCGGAATTTATTTAGAATTTTTCATTATTGATGATAAAATAATAATTGACTTATACATTTTTATATATTAAACTAAATAAAAATATTTTATAAGCGAATTTACATATGAATAATTTTCAAGCTAAATCATTATTAACTGTAGGTATTTTATCAATAGTAACATGCGGTATATATTTTATTTATTGGATTTATGTTACAACAAATGATATTAATAATTATATGGAACAGGAATACATTAATCCAACATTAGCTTTAGTTTTATTAATAATAACATGCGGATTATTTGCTATATATTGGTTTTATAAATATGGAACAATAGTATTTAATGATATGAGCAAAAAGGCTGAATTAGATAGTTATGGTGAAAGTGCTGTTGTTTTGGCTATACTGTTGTTTATACCGTTCGGATATGTTTATTCTATTATAGCTCTTCAATCTAAACTTAATATTATTTTCAATAAATATTCAAATAATGATTCAGAAAATAATATATAATAAAAATTGTATTTATTATTCATATGCATACTGCACTGTGAATAAAATTACAAATATAATATAATTCTAAATTATCAATAAAAATCATAAATAAAGTTAAGTTAATCGTGCGTTAAATAGATTTTAAAAATTAAATAACGTTTGGGCGGGGGCTATATTTTCTAAAAGCGTAGAAAAACAGAATAAAATAAAAATTTCATAATGATGCCTTGAAGAATAAAGTGCGGAGTATGTAAATAAAGTTTTTAAATTTAATTAAACTTGATACTATTTAAACTTAAAATAATATTTATATTGTAAAATTACAATTTTTAATCAAAATTTCTAACTGCTATAATTATAAATGTAAAGAGAATTTACAAATAATAACTGTAAGGAGATACAATATGACTAACAGCTTAAACCTTTTTATTAAAATTACACCTAGCCAACTTCCTGAAAATATTAGAAGATTTATAGCTTCTAATTACAGCAAGGCTAAAATTGTTTATATTGATAAAGTAAAAGATCAGTATGAAATTAAATTAAGTAATGGTACTTATATTAACTTTGACAAAAACGGTGCTTGGAACTATATAAGCAGCGATGATAAATTATCTGAAAATATACTTCCAAAAACTATAGCTAGCAAAATTAAAAACATAATGAAAAAATACAATAATGCTTACGTTTTTGAAATCAGCAAAAGAATAGAGTTTTACAGAGTAAGATTGACTAACTCTTTAGAAATCTGCATAAGAAATAACGGTCAATTAATAATGGCATAACTTTTAAATAAACATTTTGTATCTCTCTAAAGTAATTATATAAGG
>CASGDY010000216.1 GCA_949300355.1 uncultured Brachyspira sp. | reverse complement strand
AAGCTGCAACACAAAATTTAGAAGGTGCTCAATTAACAGTTGGAGCTAAAGCTTTAGATTTCACAGTATTAAAAACAGATATAAGCCCATGTTCTTTAAAATATGCAGGTGATACAGTAAAAATCATTTCTTCTGTACCATCTTTGGATACACCAGTATGTGATATACAAACTAAAAGATTCAATAAAGAAGCTGCTTCTCTTAAAGGAGTAACAGTTGTAACAGTATCAGTTGACTTACCATTTGCTCAAGCTAGATGGTGTGCTGCTGCTAATGCTGCTTCTCATATCGTAGCTTCTGACTACAATCAAAAAGATTTCGGAAGAAAATTCGGTACTTTATTAAAAGAATTACAACTTCTTACTCGTGCTGTATTCGTATTAGACAAAGACAATGTTGTTAAATATGTTCAGTACGTTCCAGAAATCACTAATGAACCAGATTATGAAGCTGCTTTAAATGCTGCTAAAGCTCTTTTATAATTTTTTATTGAATTATAATTGTAAGGCATGGTAATTAATATACTATGCCTTTTTATTTGCTTGTAAATTAAATCTAATAAACCGGAGGATAATATGAGCATATATGACTACACAGTGAAAGATGCTGAAGGTAAAGATGTGAAATTAAAAAAGTATGAGGGAAAGGTATTGCTTATAATTAATACCGCTACTAAATGAGGATTCACAAAACAATATTCTGCGTTGCAGGATTTATACAAAAAATATAAAAAGGATGGTTTTGAAATATTAGACTTTCCTTGTAATCAATTCGGCGGACAGGCTAAAGAACCTATTGAAGAAATTGCTGAGTTTAGAAAGGAGAAATACGGCATTACTTTCAAACTATTTGACAAAGTTAAAGTTAATAGTAAGAATGCTGATCCTTTATTTAGTTATTTAAGAACTGAAAAGCCTACTGAAGAAGGCGTTGATAAAATAAGATGGAATTTCGGTAAGTTTTTAATAGATAGGCAAGGAAATATAGTTGGACGCTATGATCCTAGAGTAAAGCCTGAAGAACTTGATGAGATAGTAGCCGAATTATTAAAAAAAGAATAAAAAATTAAGAGCTTTTATATATTGTTATATAGAAGCTCTTTTTATTTTTAATAAAATTAAAATGTTTTTTGATTTATTATTTTCTGTTTATGTCTAACAAATTACTCTGTCAGCTTTTTTATTATAATTTCTTCACTTCTTCTATACTTAATCCTGTGTTTTCACTTATGAAGTTTATATCTAAACCAGATTTTTTTAAATTTCTAGCTATTATAATTTGATTTTCTTTAATACCTTCTTTAATACCTTCTTTAATACCTTCTTCTTTGGCTTTCTTTATATCTAACTCCATACTATTATTAAAAAAATATGTATCTACTTCGCGTTTTTTATACTTATCCATTACAGGACTATCATTAACAAAAGTACGGCATTTCTTTTCTACTTCTTCAAATATAGTATTTTCTTTCATTAAAATAGACATATCTTCCCCCTTAAAAAATTTTACCCAAGAAATGAATTCTTTATGTATATTATCTAAACTTTCTATTTCAGAAATATTTTTTAAATTGAATTTAGGAAGTTCAACAAAATGTAATTGACAATGATCTGTTAGAATTTTATTATTATTTAATTCTTTTAAAATATAACAGCTATGTACTTTATCCTCATCAGTTAAAACGAAATTTGTAATATTAATACTTACAGCAGGTTTTAATTCATCATAAAAAGAACCTCTATTTAAACTAGAACTATAATTATAAGCCCAATAGTATAAAGCTCTTTTTATAAAGTCTTCATTTCCTTTAGATTGTATTTCTATTAAAACAGTTATTCCTGTTTCTGTAGTAGCCTTGATATCAACTATTGATTCTTTCTCATCGTAGTTCTCTGCTATGTTAAAAGGATTAAGTATTTCTATATTTTTAAAAGTTTCAAAGTTTAAATCTTTAAATACTGCATTAATGAAATTTAAAGCTATATTTTCATTGCCTGAATGGGAAAATAAATAGCGTACAAAATAATCATTAATTCTATTTAAATTTTCAATAGTAACTGGTTCATTTAATATTTGTTTTAATTTGTCTAAATCTTTCATATAGTTTTATTATACAAAAAATAACTATAAAAGTAAAGTTTTGATTATTTATTATTAAAGCGGCAAAATAATCAATATATATTCTTTTTTAAATAAGGCTTTAATTTTTCAAAAGATATTTCAAAATCATCAAGTGCTCTAACAACATGAGGAAGCTCAAACATTATATGCAAACTAATGCCGTCAGAATATCTGGTAATTGCAACATTTCTTGACATTAAACTTTCAGCATAATAACTATCAGATTTATTTATTACATCAATAGTAAAATCATCTTCTACAATTTCTTTATAATATTTATCAATTTCGCTTTGCAAAGCTTTTCTAAATTTATCGCTGTCATTTACAAAATCTGATAAAGTTAATATTTTTGTTTTTAATTTATTAATATCTAATGTAAAATGTGATATTGCAGTATCAGGATATGCTCCTCCATAATAGTATTCTGTACTGCTTGTAAAACATAAAATATTATCATTAAAAAAATTGTTATAAAAATTAACTTCGTAAAAAATTTCTTCTTCATTAAGATTTACTTTAGCAATATCATCATTAATTTTTTTTATCATTTCATTGGTATTGTTTATTTTGTTTATGATTTCACCTTCATATATAGATGATTTTAAATTTTCTATATAAAGTGCAGATAAACTATAAGTATTGTTTTTATATTCTTTAGAAACAGATATATCATAAACAGTATGTATTTTATCCCCTAAAGGTTTTATAGTTTCTATATCACAGCTTAATTTTTTATTATTATTTTGCCAGCTTCCTTCTAAATTAATATTCTTTTTGCCGTTTCCTAAATTAATAATATTATTTAACTGACTGCTATTTATTTTAAAGCTGAATTCTTCTTTTTTATTAGAATTATCATAATCAAAGGCAGTAAATTTAATAGTATTTTTATCCATTTCTCCGCTTATAGGTATTGGAGTATTAACATTATTGTATTTATAATATCCGTCTATATTAGACTTTTTATTTTCTGTAATATTATCAGGATTTGTAATATGTATATTTATTGTAATAGGGTATTTATCAATACTTCCTTCAAAAGTAAAAAATAAATGCTTTGTTATATTGGTAGTGTCAGCAAAAGCAGATATGTATATTATATTAAGTAATAACATTATAAATATTTTTTTCATAAACCTAATCCTTATTATAAAATAGATGCAGATGGATTATATAATATATTTTGACAATTGGCAATTTTCTAGTATAATTGATATGTTTTAATTAATTTATAAAGGGCATTGTTATGAATACAAAAATAGAAATATGTGTTGATTCTGTTCAGTCTTGCATAAATGCTGAAAAAGGCGGAGCTGACAGACTTGAGCTTTGCGGAAATATGTTTGAGGGAGGCACTACTCCTAGTTATGGTGTTTTAGAATTGGCAAGAGAAAAGGTAAATGCTGCAATATATGCAATGGTTCGTCCTAGAGGCGGAGATTTTTGCTATGATGATATTGAGTTTGAAATAATGAAAAAAGAAATAAAACTTATGAAAGAATTAAAAATTGACGGAATAGTATTAGGCATACTTACAAAAGAGGGCAGAGTTGATAAAGATAGATGCTCTAAATTATTAGATTTATGGGGAAGTCCTAAAGCTACTTTTCATAGGGCAATAGATGTAAGCTGTGATTTAAATAAAGCATGTGAAGATATAATATCATTAGGTTTTGAGAGAATACTCACCTCAGGCGGCGAGGCTAATGTTATGACGGTATAATAAAATTAAAAGAATTGGTTGAAAAATATAATGATAAAATAATAATAATGCCTGGAAGCGGAATAAATGAAAGAAATATTGAATATATAAAAGATACTGTAAAAGCTAATGAATATCATATGACAGCTAATAAAACAGTTAATAGTTTAATGGAATATAGAAATGAAAATGTATTTATGGGTGCTGCTTTAAGACCTCCGGAGTTCAACGTTAAATATACCGATGAAAACAAAGTGAAGAATATAAAATCAAAGTTATAATATGAATACTAAAAAACATGATTTGATTTCAGCATTAAAATATGCATTTCCTTATACTATACCTGTTCTTGTAGGGTATATATTTTTGGGTATGGCTTATGGTGTACTCATGAAAGCTAAAGGTCTTGATACTTGGCTTGCAGTTTTTTTAAGTTTATTTGCATATTGCGGAAGCATGCAGTATACAGCTATTAATTATTTATTTTTAGCTCCTTTTAATCCTCTATATGCTTTCATACTTACATTAATAGTTAATTCAAGAGTAGGGTTTTATGGAATATCTCTTGTATCAAAATTTCAAAATACAGGAATTATAAAACCTTATTTGATATATACTCTAAGCGATGAAACTTTTTCAATACTATGCTCTGCAGATATACCGGAGAATATTAATAAAAATGCATTTCTTTTCTTTGTGGCCTTCATAAATCACATGTATTGGAATATAGGTACATTGCTTGGATGTTTGATAGGCTCTTTTATAACTTTTAATACTAAAGGGCTTGATTTTGTTTTGACTGCTTTATTCGTTGTGATATTTACAGAACAATGGCTTGAAAGTAAAGATCATAGAGGTGCTTTGATTGGGCTTTTATGCTCTATACCTATTTTAATATTTAAAACTAATATATTTATTATACTTGCTATGGTATTGATATTCATATCAATAAGCATAGTTTATAAATATAATAATGAAGACGGAAAAATATATGAATAATACAGAAATATTAATAACTGCTTTGATGATTGTAATTGGAACTGCTTTTCTTAGGTTTCTTCCTTTTCTCATAATAAATAAATCATTATCTGAAAATAAATATGTTCAGTTTTTGGGTAAAGTACTTCCTTATTCTATGATAGCACTTCTTGTGATATATTGTCTTAAAGATATTAATATAATAAAATTTCCTTATGCTATACCTGAATTAATATCTATATCGGTTATAGTGGTTTTACATATAATAAAAAGAAATGTACTTATAAGTATAGGGGCTGGTACGGTACTTTATATGTTTTTGGTGCAGGTGATATTTGTATAATAAATTCATTCTGAAATATTATTATTATGATGATGAAAAATATTATTAAATAGCTGAAATCTTTTTTTAGGACTGAATATAAGTATTACCTGTCCTTTTATGTCTTTTTCATCTATAAGCCCGAAATATCTGCTGTCCTCGCTTGCTTTTATATTATCACCTAAAACAAAATACTGATTATTTCCTAAAATATATAGTCCATTATCTTCATTTGAAAATATATAATATTCATGCTCTATAAGTTTATCATTTAAATAAAGTCCGCCGTCTTTTATTTCTACTTTATCGCCTTCTGTTCCTATAACTCTTTTTACAAGATTGGTATCATTATAATTGAATACTATAACATCAAAGTTTTTAATTCTATTAAATACGAAATTTTTTTTCAAAAGAAGTATCTGATCTCCTTCAAAAAAAGTAGGCTCCATAGATTTATTAGTAACAATATAAGTATCAAAGAAAAATATTCTAATAAATCCTGCTATCAAAACAGCACTAAATGAAGCTAATATTATTTCTAAAATTTGTTTTTTATTTGTCATAATTGAAATATTTAAATATTATTAATTAATA
>CASGDY010000215.1 GCA_949300355.1 uncultured Brachyspira sp. | reverse complement strand
CCTATAATATAATTAGCATATTATAATAAATTTCTATTCGATTACAACTGTATAGAAATATTTTTTATGAAAGTTTTATTTGATAATTGGCTGACAAAATTATATAAAAAAAGCATATTAATAAACTAACTATCGTATAAATCTTTTTTACTGCTTTACTTTTATAATAAAACAAATGGCTAATAATAAGACTCAAGACAAATATCATATACCTTTTATGATTGAAAAGTTCAAAGAGTATGTAAATAAAAAGCATTCTAAATACCCTACTTTTGAACAGCTTTATTTTGAAAATAATTGGGTAAGACAAAATGTTCATAAAATATTAAAAAGTGAGTCAGGAAAAGAAATAACTGAGGAAACGCTTACTTTTTGGTATACAAAATTAAAAGAAAAGCAAAGAAAAATGCTTTTAGAAAAAATATATATAAATAAATCAGTTCAAGGTGTTATTTTTTTAGCTAAATATTGCCACGGCATAGGAATTGACAAAGACAATGAAGAATCCGGCGGAGCTGCTGAACTTGATTATAAATTAGAATTATTGAGGCATGATATAGAATTATTCTTCCAATTAGCCAGAAAAGAAAATATTGACCCTACTAAAAAGTTTGTACATCTTGAAGGAGGCAGAGCCGGCGGAAAAAGTGAGCAGGTGGCAAGATACGTTATATTAAAAGCACTTGAGAGAAAAACAAACGGTTCGCTTTTATGCGGCCGTGAGGTTCAAAAATCTATTGAAACATCGGTTAAACCGCTTCTTGAAAGAATTATAAAACTTTATCATTTAGAGAATTATTTTAATATCACAAAACAGGAAATACTTTCAAAGCATAATAATGTCAGGATTATTTTTATGGGCTTAAAAGAGGCTTCTTCGGATGCTTCAGACACATTAAAATCTACTGACCTTTTATTTTTAGCTTGGGTAGAAGAGGCACAAAGCATTTCAGAGCTTTCGCTTGAAAAATTAATACCGACTGCGGCAAGGGTTGAAGATTATCAAATAATATTCACTTATAACAGGCATAGGCAAAACACTGTAATTTATGATTATTTTTTTAATGAACAGTTGACACGGGAACGTCAACTAATGACACAGCATATAAATATAAACTATTATGATAATAAGTTTAATTCCCCAGAGCTTATTTCATTAGCCGAGCTTGACAAAGCAGCAAACCTAAAAAAATGGAAATATATTTGGAATGGAGAGCCTCAGACAGAGTTTGACGGAGCTTTATGGACCTATGAAGAGATAAAAGACTTAAATCTTAATTTACCTTATGACAAAGATAATTATGTACGCAGAATAGCAGCAACCGACCCTGCCGCAAGCAGTAAAGATTTTAATAACGAATACGGAATTACAGTACTCGGCATAACTCATGAGGGATATGTTCATTTAATAGCCGATGTCAGCGGACATTATACTGCTTCGGAATATGCGAAAGTGCTTGTAAAAACATATTTTAATTATGAATGTGAGGCAGTAGTTTACGAAGAAAATCAAGGCGGCGATCATGTGGCAAATACAATATTAAGCGAAAGTAAAAGCGTTCGTTTAATACCTGTGAGAGCAACACAAAGCAAATATTTAAGGGCTTTGCCTGTAGCTAATCTTTGTTCGCAAGGTAAAGTATATTTCTTAAAAAGTTTCCCAAAATTAGAAAATCAAATGCTTTTACTCACAATACAAGGCTATCAAGGAGAGCAGGGAGAAAGCCCTGACAGACTCGACAGCTTTGTATGGGGCGTTTATGAGCTATTAGGCTTGAAAGATGCTAATTCTATTGATGTTTACTTTAAACGTGCTTGGTTTAAATGTATTGATGACATTGCCTCAGACTACAATATTACAAATAAAATCGCTTATTACAGCTTTAAAGGCAGTAAGAGCGTATTTATATTATTTGATTATTTCTATACTAGAGAGGGCTTAAAACAATTCCAGCACTTCTTAATTAAAGAAATAAAATCAGCTGATACAAATGAGATAGCAGAAAAGACAAAAGATTATTTAAACGATGTTAATTCAATAATCGCTTTTGACAATGAGAATATAGACTTCAGCTGTCTGAATACAAAAAATCACACAATTGAAAGAATAGAAATAGAAAAACTAAAATTAATAGATTATGCGGCATACTCAATGCCTTATATACAAAACAAGCTTATTTATTTAGAAAAGAATCAGGAACTTGAAAGAACTATTATAGATAATGTGTGTCAATATATTCCTGAAGAAGTGAAAGAAAATATTATTTTAGAAACATTGCTTGAACTTATTTATTATGAGTTTGAAGGAGAAAAAATACAATGAGTTTCTTTAGAGACGGTAAAAATCCAATATTATCTTATGATGAATGTAAAAATATTTATAGAACTGCCACACTTGGTAAAAGAATAGTGGAAGGACTTCCGAACTTCGCTATGAGTGCGGAAAGAGAAATAGATATACATAAAGCACCGCCTGAGGCAATAGAAAAGTTCAAAGAAACAGCAGATGAAATGAAACAAGATGAGGCAATAAAAAGGACAATATATAATGCTCGTATCTACGGAACTGGGGCATTATATGTCGCTATGTATGACGAAGAAAAAGAAGAAGATGATTTTACTACAAAACCAACTTTTGAAAATGCTCATAAATATAAAATGAAGTTTACAGTTATGGACCCATTAAATATAAGCGGTTCAAGAGTAGATTTAAACCCTTTATCATTTACTTTTTTACAAGTAATTGATGTTCAGGTGGGCTCAAAACAAATACCTAAAAAAAGAATAGCTGTTTCTCATGCTTTAGAGCCTTTGTATTTAGACTCAAGAACTTCACTTATTCCGTTTTCTCCTCCTTCTGTTTTTTATAATATGGCGGCATTATTAAATCAATATGATGATGCCATAAAATCAATAGGAGATTTACTTTATAAAGCAGGGGCAATTATTTATAAATATCCTGCCAAAGGAAAGTTCAATGGTGTATCAGTAGATGCTATAGAGATGTCTAAAAAGATTTTAGAACAAAAAAGAAGCGGAGAAGTTATTTCTATTTCAGCAGACAGCACAATCGAGGATTTTCCTATTGCTAATTTAAGCGGACTTATAGAAAGCATTAATAAACTAGAAGATGATATAACAAAAGCATTGAACGACACTCCTGCCTCAATACTGTTCGATAAAAGCCTTTCAAACGGATTCAGCGAGGGCGATAAAGACAAAGAAACAGAAATATCAATAATAGAAAGTTTCAGAGAAAATAAACTCACTCCTTTATATAACCTTACTGATTATTATGTTATGCTCAAGGCTTGGGACAGTGCCTTTATTGATGATATGCGTTATAAATACAGCGAATATCAGGACCAAACAGACAGCGAAATATTTAGAAGCTGGGCGGAAAACTTCAAGTTTCAATACGGCAGCTTATTTCCAGAGCCTGAAAGTATTACTCAAGACAATAATGCTAAAAAACTTGATAATTTACTTAAAGCTCAGCAATTAGGGGCAAATATAGCAGACATACAAGAAGAGCTAAACGAAAGCGAAATATTTAAAAATGAAATGGAATTAGAGCCTCAAGGAATAGACGGAATGGAATGGGCTGAAGACGATGAGGCAATGTTTGATTATAGTAAAAATAATAGTGAAGATGAGGCAAATTTTAATAAACCGCCAAGTGTCAGCGGTATAAAAGCAGATACTAATAATTTTAAGGAAGAAGAACACAAAAGAGATAAAGACGGTAAGTTTACGAAAGGAAGCGGAGAAGATAATAAACAAGGAGATAAAGAAGAAACTGATAAAAAAGATTCAAGCGAAGAAAAACAAAAAGAAGAAAAAGAAATAAAAGAAAAAATTGAACAGCTTGAAAAAATAGACTGGACAAAAGATAATACTCTGCCTAACTTTCCAAAATCTTTTTTGAAAAAACAAGGTTTAGAA
>CASGDY010000214.1 GCA_949300355.1 uncultured Brachyspira sp. | reverse complement strand
ATAAACGTATACATTCTGCTTTAAATTATTATACACCTGTGTTATACTTCAAGAAATTAAGGAATACTTAATGCAATATGTCTGGCTCCTGTGCAAAAATAATTTTATTTATTGTATCTATTAGTTTTATAAAAATATATATAATAAAAATTCTATATTATAACTGACAATTGTCATTCTATTAATATATTATATTACTGATATTGATGTAAATGTATAATTATGATAATTATTTTAATTTTTATATAATTCAAGTCTATTTATGTTTGGCATTATCTATTATTTTTTTATAAGGCATTAAAATATATTCATTCATTTTATTTTTCATCTTCTTCTGAACTGAAGGAATAGATATTAAAGCACCTACTAATTTCATATGAAGCATTTTCATTCTCTGCTTCTGAGGGAAATCGTATATATTATTTTTCTTATAATATTTATGATCCTCTTTCATAAGTCCCTGCATCACATATATTAAATCTCTGAATATTTTCATGCCTCCTACCCCATAGAAATTTTTAGGACGAGTGCATTTATTATCTATAGCATATTTCATGATAGAAGATAATTTTTCAAGTTCATTATATATGTCTTTATTATAGTCATTAGCTATATGAGTTAAAAAATTTCCTCCTACTTCTGCACGTGATTCTATAAGAGTCTGCAAATTATATTCACTGTCATAATTACCGCTTATAATATATCCTATAGGCATACCTTCTGTAACTGTTCTATGTCCATTGCAAAATTGTCTGTCTTCATAAAGTTTAAAACTAGAATGAGTATAATGATTTTTTATAGTGAATGCATATATTATCGCATCAGCTTTTTGTATATCATTGCGAAGAAAATCATCGAATCCGTCTTTATAAACGCATTTACCTGTTATAGCACATCCGAAACAGCCTAAACATCCGCCATGAAAATTATAATCTCTTATATTTATCTCTCTCGTTTTATATGGAATAATATTTTTAAAATCTTCTATAATATTTATTAAATTCTCATCATCTTTTGAAGTATTGCTTAATATTAAAACATCTTTACTGCTGTCTTTATTTTCAATATTATTATTAAATCTTCTTTTATATATAATTTTATCTTCTGTTTTTGAATTAATGCTTTGCATGTATAGATTATTTTCTATAGAGAATATTAAATAATTAAAAAAGTTTATGGCATCATCCTGCCCTTCTTTTTTCATTAAATCTTCCATATCAGCGGAAAGCCCTCTTATATATTTAAATCCCAAATCCAAACAATTTTCCTCCAAAAACTTATGAGCCGTTACATCATAAAAATGTTTAGATGCAGAAAACTGCGTTGCGAATTTATTTTTAACTTCTATATTATTTTCTTTTAGTAATTCTATAAATCTATGCAATTGATAAGGTATTAAAAATGTATATACAGGATAAGAAAAAATTATTATATCCGATTTTTCAAATTCTTCTTTTATTTCATTAAAGTTTTTTTCATAATATTTTATTTTTTGTCCTACATTCAAAAATGAAAATTGATGTTCTATAAATAATTTCTCTAAAAATAATAATGTCTGTAATGTTATGCTGTTATTTCCTTTAGAACTTCCGTTAATAACTAAAATATTCATAAATACTCCAAATTATAAATACAATATTGAATAATTATAATAATATAGAAAAAAATAACAACTATATTTAATAACTAATAAAATTAAATAATAATTTTAAATACTAAAAATATAGTAATTTATCAATAGAATAGATAGCAAAAAAATTCAATAATAATATACAGTTAAAATTTAATTAATTCAAAAAAGAAATTTAAAGCATACTATAAAATCAATAAAATAGGCTATCTGCATAAAAACAGACAGCCTTTTTTGATGAAGTTTAAGAATAACAATTATTAATAAGCCTTCTTATATAAAGCCAATATATCATCTAATGTTACATCTCTAGGATTTCCGCCAGTACATACATCAGCTAAAGCGTCTTTTGCTAATCTAGGAAGATCTTCTTCTTTAATTTTTAATTCTCTTAAATTAGCAGGGATATTAACATCTTTAGAAAGTTTTCTAACAGCTTCTACAGCAAGTTTAGCAGCTTCCTCTTTGCTTAATCCATCAACTTTTTCACCCATTGCCACAGCTATATCAACATATTTATCTATACAAACAGGCATATTAAATTCCATAACAGTAGGAAGAAGTACAGCATTAGCAACACCATGAGGAATATCAAATATAGCTCCAAGAGGGTGAGCCATAGAGTGAACAATACCAAGTCCTACGTTACTGAAACCCATACCAGCAACATACTGAGCAATACTCATTCCGTCCATATCAGTCATATTTTTATCTTTAACAGCACCTCTTAAATGTTTAGAAATAAGCTGCATAGCTTTGTATTCAAACATATCAGAAATAGTATGAGCACCTTTAGTAATATAACCTTCAATAGCATGAGTTAAAGCGTCCATACCAGTAGCAGCAACAAGACTGTTAGGCATAGAAGCCATAAGTTCAGCATCTACAAAAGCAACTATAGGTATATCTTTAGGATCAACACAAACCATTTTTCTATTTTCTTCTTCATTAATGATTACATAGTTAATAGTAACTTCAGCAGCTGTACCGCAAGTAGTAGGAAGAGCCATAATAGGTACGCTTTTGTTTTTAGTAGCAGCTGCTCCTTCAAGAGATTTAACATCAGCAAAATCAGGGTTATTTTTTGTGATACCTATAGCTTTAGCAACATCCATTACAGAACCGCCTCCAACAGCAATCAAGAAATCAGCACCGGATTCATTATATTTTGCTAAGCCGTCTTTACAGTTCTTGATAGTAGGGTTTTGCTTAATATCTAAAAATGTATCATAAGATATACCAGCACCATCTAAAACATCTTTTACTTTTTTAAGAACTCCGCAAGAATCCAAAACTTTATCACTAACTAATAATGCTTTTTTAAATCCTCTTGCTTTAATCTCATTAGCAAGCTCGCTTCTTATACCAATACCGAAATAACTTGTTTCATTTAAAATATATCTAGCCATAAAATTCCTCCTATATATTTTTTATTTTATTATATTTTCTATAGCTTTAAAAGATTTAATTCATTTTTTAGTTTTTGTTTTAGGTTTATCCTTAGTTTTATGCTTAACATTTAATCCATAGTTATTGAATTTTTCCAAAACTATTTCCATTTCGGCATCAGATAAAACTGAATAATCCCCTATTCCTCTTACTCCCATATATAATCTTGCCAAATTCTCAACTTCCATCATTACATGATAAGCTTTAGGCAAAGTTTCATCAGCAGCAAGAAGTCCATGATTTTTTAATATACAAGCTTTATATCCTTTCATAGATTCAGAAATATTATTGCATAGCTCCTGAGTACCATAAGTAGCATATTTAACACAAGGAATTTTATTTCCTCCGGCAACACCTACCATATAATGTATAGCTGGTATATAATCTATATTTAATATAGAAACCATAGAAGAATAAACAGCATGATTGTGTATTACAGCATTAAAATTAGGATTATCTTTAAGTATTGATAAATGGAATCTCCATTCGCTTGAAGGTATTTTATCTTTTTCAGGAGTACCATTTTCATCAACAAAAACAATATCATCTGGAGTCATAATCTCATAAGGCATACCGGAAGGTGTAATAAGCATACCATTTTCATATCTATGACTGATATTACCAGCAGTTCCCTGATTAACACCATCTTTTCTCATACTTAAGCAAGCATCTATTATAGTTTTAGCCAAATCTTTTCTATTATTTTTAGACATCTTTTCTCCTTAAAAATAAACAATAATATATACTATATCATATTTCATTTATTTCAAAACTATTTATAACTAATTTTCTCATTTCTTCGACATCTTTTAAAACCCCTAAAGATTTAAATTGTGATAAAATATTATTTGCCGCAGTATATTCTATACTACCTATTTAAACAGTACCTAGAGATGAAGAATGCACTTCCATATATACAACTTTTTAATACCTTTCAATAGTTCATTATACATATATATAAAATCTGTATAATAATTATTAATTTTTATAGGAGTTAAAAAAAAATCTGTGAACTTCTTCCAAAGTCATTTTATCGTTTTCAAATTTAGATAATAATATTTTACCGCCAAATGAACCAAAATCGCAATCTATAGAATAAACTTTATTACTCATAATAACCTATAATAATAAATATATGTATATAATAT
>CASGDY010000213.1 GCA_949300355.1 uncultured Brachyspira sp. | reverse complement strand
CTTGCCAGAGGCTCACAATTTTTATAGTTAGCTTTATAATACTAAATTAAATATTAGTTATGATATAAGTTTTTAAAGCGATAATAAAAAATTATTATTTTATAGTATTGCAAAAAGAAAGAGTTTATAATATAATATATACTTACTTATATTTTACTTTTAATGGGAGAAGCAAAAATGAAAAAAGATATACATCCACAATATTTTGAAACAGATGTAAACTGTGCTTGCGGTGCTAATTTTAAAATTCACTCCGTACAAAAAAGTTTACACGTAGATATTTGTCATAACTGCCATCCTTTCTTTACAGGAAAACAAAAAATTCTTGATACCGCTGGAAGAGTTGATAAATTTAAAAAACGTTATGGCCTAAAAAAATAATACATAAATTGAATTATCTGAAAAAATAATTAGTTTAAGATATTTTTTATACTTAAACTAATTATTTTTTATATTTAAGAACATTATTATACTTTTTATCAAATAAAAAATAATCTCAATCTAAATAATAATTAAATATTAGGATTCTTTATGAAATTTATAATAGAAAATAAAGTATTTGAAAATTTAAATGGATTATGTGTTGCTGTAATAATAGCTAAGGGAATTAATAATAAAAATAAAATAAATGATATATCAATAATGCTTAAAGAAAGTATTGCAAAGGCTGAAGAAGAATTTGAAAATATAAAGGTAAAAGAAAGCGAATATATAAAATGTTATAGAGATGCTTTTCAAAAACTAAATATCAATCCTAATAAATTCATGTGTTCTATAGAAGCATTACTCACAAGAATATCAAAAAAGAAAGGAATGCCTGAAATAAATTCTGTAGTAGATTTAGTTAATGCTGTTTCTATTAAATATAAACTTCCTATGGGTGCTCATGATTTAGATTCTATGAACAATGAAGATTTTTATATTAGATATTCTGTAGATGATGATACATTCCTTCCATTTGGAGAAACTGAAACAGAAAAAGTTGATAATAATGAATTAGTTTATGCTGTTGCTCATGATATAAGAACTAGAAGATGGATATGGAGACAAAGCGAATATGGAAAAATCACTGAAAACTCTTCAAATATAATATTTCCTATAGATGCTTTTATTGGTATTAATGATGATAAAGCTATCAATGCTAGAGATGAACTTGCTGAATTATTAGCAAAATTTTTTAACTGCGATATAAAAACAGGCATTATAGATTCTAAAAATAATTATATAGAATTTTAACTTTATTCTAATACCCCATCCTTTTAAATTTATTGTTTTAATTAAAAATATAAATTTAAATTGGCTTTATTGCGTACATTGAAAAAGCACACCCGCCCAAGCGTTAATTAGATTTATAATTTCTATTAATGCACGGTAAACTAAATTTATAATATAAAAAAATCTGAATTAAAAACAAATCTATATTTTTTATCTTATTCTGCGTGCGGTAAGAATATTATAAATTTTTAAAAACTTTTGGGTGGGCAGCTAAAATATCAGTTAAAGTTAATTAATAAAAATAGTGTAAAAATTACAGAATAGTATTATAAGGCTAAAGGGCGGGCAAATATAATTATATTATAATTAAATAGTAATACCACTCATTGAATAAAATACCATGTCTTTTTTGCAACTTTGGCGAAGCCCGCAGAGCGTGTGTGAAAAAAAAGTTGATAAAATCATATAATTATATTGAAAATATCATAATAGACTTTATTAATGCAGTAGTTTATTTTTATAAATAATTAATCTTCACGTATTTTTATATTGAATCTGTTTCTGAAACTAGAATAAACGGAAGGTATTATTATAAGAGTGAACATCGTAGAAAATAGAAGCCCTCCGCAAACTGCTATGGCTAAAGGTCTGTACATTTCGCTTCCGCTTCCTATTTCAAAAATCATGGGTAATAGCCCTAATATTGTAGTCAATGATGTCATAAGTACAGGTCTTAATCCTCTTTTGCATGACTCTAATGCAGCATTATCCCAGCTTATATTTCTTTCTATTACAACTCTATTCATATAATCTATTAAAACTATTCCGTTATTAACAACTATTCCTACAAGCATTATAATACCTATTCCGCTATAAACATTTAAAGTATTTCCTGAAAAGTACAAAAATATTAAAGCCCCGAATAATGCAAAAGGGACAGCCAAAGATATAACAAAAGGCGTAATATAAGATTCAAATTGTCCGGCTATTATAGCATATACAAATACTAAAGCCATTATTAAAGATACTATTAACTGAACGAATGCCTCCTGCATATCCTCATAATCTCCTGAAAAATTAACAGAAAATCCGCTTGGTATGTATATTTTATTAAGCTCTTTTCTAATATCTGTAATGATTTCATTTATAGGTCTTCCATAAGCACTAGCATTTATCTCTATTATTCTTTTATCATTCTTTCTATTAATTTCTATAGGTCCAGTAGATTTATGTATGCTTACAAGCGATGATATAGGTACTATACCATTTGAAGTAGGTATCATCATTTTTTGAATGCTTGAAATATCATCTCTGTTTCTATCCTCCAAACGAACTACTATATCAGTATCAACATATATAGAATTATTTAAAGTCATCTTGCTTGCTGTTGTACCGCTGAAAGAAGTTCTTATAATATTTGCAATAGTATTAATATTGATACCCATTTTAGATACCAAATCCCTATCTACATCAAAAATAAGCTCATGATTTGAATCATCTTCTTTTATCAGAACATTTCTAACACCATCAACATTATTAACGGCAGCTATAACATTGCTTGCCACATCATATCCTCTGTCAAGATCATCTCCTACAAGCTCTATAATAATCGCACTGTAATTTTTAGGTTTTCCCATAGCTGTATTTTCAGAATTAAGCTCTATTCTTCCAGGATATCCATTAATTTTATTTCTTATACTTTCTATATAATGAGTAATATCAAATTTTCTTCCATTTTCTCTATCTATTAATTTTACTCTAACCTCTCCATGATGCTCGTTTCTTCCTGTTCGCACTCTGGTTTCATAGTATGCCATATTATTACTAACAGCACTTTCTATATCATGCTCCATCTTATTTATAAACATATCAGTAAACTCTACCCTAGCCCCTACAGGAAGTCTTAATCTTGATATAATAGTACCTTCATCTGATACAGGATAGCCTTCCTTACCTATATTCATTAATAATAAAAATAATGATAAACTTAGTAAAACAGATATTAAAGCAAATGATTTCTTTTTATTTTTTATTACTATCGCTTATGAAGATTTTTATTAAAGAAATTTTCTAATTTTATTAATAATAAATTTAATTTACTATCCGGGTTTAATTTATTTAATCTTGAAGCTAAAAGCGGTACTATAGTCAAAGCCACAAAGAGAGAAGTTAATAATGATATAGAAACCGTAATACATAAATCACTAAACATCTGTCCCATTTGTCCTTTAACAAACAAAAAAGGAAGAAATACGCATACGCTTGTTAAAGTTGAAGCTGTTATTGCTATAGATACTTCGCTTGTTCCTATTATAGAAGATTTTATATTATTTATTTTAATAGTTCTTTTATCATTTTTATTAATATTATATTTAGAATAATAATTGCTGTAATAAAAAATATTTTCTAACACTACTATAGAATTATCAACCATCATCCCCACACCAAGCACAAGCCCTGAAAGAGATATTACATTAATAGTGATATTAAAAAAATACATCAATATAAAAGTAGTTATTACAGATACAGGTATTGAAATACTTATTATAAATACGCTTCTTATATCCCATAAATATATCATAAGAACTAGTACAGCAAATAAAGCCCCCTGCCACACTGTATTTAAAACATTATGAATAGAATTCTTTATTGTATCCGAACTATTGAAAAGTATTTGATAATAAATACCTGAAGGTAAATTAATAGTACTGAGCCTTTTCTCTACATCTCTAGCTATCTGTATAATATTTCCGCCGGATTCTTTTGTTACGGCAATAGTTAAAGCTTTTTTCCGTTTATGCGTACGATTTCTGAATCATCTTCATAATCCTCATGTACATATGCTATATCTTTTACTTTTACAGGATAAACTTGATTTTTTAGCATTATAACTACATCTTCAATATCATTAACTTATTTGAACTCTCCTGTTGTTCTTATATTATATTTATATACGCCTTCATAAGTTTCACCGCCTGCAACATTCTGATTCTCTAAAGATAATGTATGTACTATATCATTAATATTTATAGAATATGCATTAAGTCTATTTAAATCTATATCTACACAAATTATCTTTTTTAATCCGCCTCTTATTTCTGTTTGAGCTACTCCTTCAACCTGCTCTAA
>CASGDY010000212.1 GCA_949300355.1 uncultured Brachyspira sp. | reverse complement strand
GGAGTGTGCTATGACGGAAGAAAAAGAGCTTATTGAGTATTTGGCTAAAAAGTTAGTGGATGAGCCTGAGGGTGTTAGTGTTAAGGTTATTGAAGGTGAAAAGAGTACGATTCTGGAATTGAAAGTGAACCAAAGCGACATAGGTAAAATTATAGGTAAAAGAGGTCGTATTGCCCATGCATTACGTACTATTCTTTTTGCAGCTTCCATGAAAAGTGGTAAACGTGTAATGCTTGAGATTATTGACAATTGATTTTTTTTTACGGCAAAATCACAGGTTTACATGGTTTAAAAGGAGAGGTAGAAATTGCTTTTTCTGATAAGAGTTATTTTACCTCTCTTCCTGTTTTAAATAACAATACACCTGTTATCATAGACAATCAAACATTTACTCTATTAAATGTTAAAAAGAAGAACAAATCTTTTGTGTTTCAATTAAAAGATATAAATACTATAGAGCTTGCTCAAAAATTGATAGGGCTTGATATATATATAGATTCTTCTTATTTGCCTCAATTAGATGATGATACTTTTTATGAGGCTGAATTAATTGGGTACAAAATTATTGATACTGACAATAATATTTATGGTGAGATAACAGATGTATATAGCCTTCCTTCCAATTATGTATTTGAAATTAGATTAAAAGAAAATAATAATATAGTTTCAATACCTTTCGTTAAAGCATATTTCGGTGATTCTGATAAAATAAACAAAACTATATGCATAATACATAAACCTATATTTGATGATGATTAATATTGTTTAATTAGATATAGTTTTTGGCATCATTAATAATTTTTTACTTTTTTCATATTATAAAAGTTATTAAATTGAATAAAAATCAATGATAAAAATAAATAAAAGGATGGAAAATGAAAAAAATTATAACAACATTTATTATTTCTTTAGCTGCTTTATTATTTATATCTTGTTCAGAGAAAAATACAGATACTGCAGATACTAATGCAAACACTATGGATCATTCAGCACATACTGCTCATAAAGCTGGTTCTGAGATTATAGATTTAATGCATCAGCCTATGATGGAGCAGGATTTTCAAAAAACTGCTAATATAGATTCTGATTTTTTATTTAATATGATTCCTCATCATAAAGGTGCTATTCTTTCTTCTCAAAAATTATTAGAAACTACTAAAAACGAAAAATTAATAGAATTAGCTAATAATATAATAACAGAACAGAATAAAGAAGTTACAGAATTTGATGCATTGATTAAAGAATTAAATGCTAAAAATACAGATTACAGTGGTATAGATACTGAGGCTATAGGAAATGATATGCAGATTATTATGGACAAGATGATGGCTGATATGTCTTCTATTGAAATAACAGGAAATAATGATATAGATTTTCTTAAAGGCATGATACCTCATCATCAGGCAGCTATTGATGTTTCTAAAAAGATATTAGAATATACTAAAGATGACAAAATAAAAGAAATAGCAAACAGAATAATAAAAGCACAGGAAAAAGAAATAGAAGATATGAATAATATGATTAATTCTATGAGTTAAAATTTATAAAATTTGATAAAAGAGCTGGAATTAAAAACTCCGGCTCTTTTTGTATATATTGAATAATTGACAAATTGATTTATTTTTGTATATACTTAAACAAATATATTTTGTCAAAAATAATTTTTTAAATTTTAAATATTCGCACCACGCTGTGTGCTTACGCAGTCCCCACTTCTTTTGCGACCGAAGGAAGTGCCTGTGGCAATACCGCAGGTGAAGCCCGCCTCACGAAGTGTGCCTATGGCAGGCGAGAAGCAAAAGTACTATATTTGAGCTTAAACTAATAATTTATGTTAACAAGTAAAACAATTTTAGTATGATTTGATACTAATTTTATACTTGCACTTTCGCAAAGCGTATCCGAGTTTATCGAGGATATAAGGTTCTTTGATGCTGTCGCTGTAAAAAGAATAATATAAATTATTAATTTTCGTAAAATAATAAGTAATCAGCCGCACGTATACTTGGCTATCCATAATAATTTGCAGTACCGTGCGGAAAGCCCACACGAAGTGTACCCGTAGGGTATAGGGAATATTTGACAAACTTAAAAATTTTCAGTATAATCTATATACTTAAATATTATGGTAATGTATTATGGCTAGTAAAAAGGATAAAAAATCAGGCAGCAACACTATTTCTTCCGGTGAGATAGTAAAAAATAAAAAGGCTCTCTTTAATTATGAGCTTGTAGAAAAGTTTGAGGCAGGTATCGTTTTGCTTGGTACGGAAGTAAAATCTCTTAGAGAGAGAAGTGTTAATATGTCTGACAGCTATGCTTCTTTTAAAAAAAATGGAGAGCTTTTTATAGTAAATATGCATATATCGCCTTATCATTTTGGCAATAGAAATAATCATGAACCTTTAAGAGAAAGAAAGCTTTTGATGAAAAAAAGAGAATTAAAAAGACTTCAAGGAAAAATCAAAGAACAAGGGCTTACTTTAATTCCTGTTAAATTATATTTTGCTAGAGGAAAAGTTAAAGTAGAATTAGCTTTGGCAAAGGGTAAAAAACTTCATGATAAAAGAGAAACTCTAAAAAGAAAGACTTTAGATAGAGAAATGGAAAGATATATAAAAAGATAAAGTAATTTTATTCATAAGATAAGGCGTTTCTTATATAAAATTCTATTTTAGCAATATTGTCTGATACTTCTTTAATATTTGTTTTTTTATCTTCATCTGTTTTATATTTTTTTAATGAATCTATAAATTCCATTAATAAATTTTTTATATTTTCCATAGAAATTTTCTCAAACCTTTTCGCTAAAACTTCTATTTTTTCTATGGTGCTGTAATCTATATTGTTTATGCCGCTGAAAACTATATCTGATAAAAGCAGTTCTAAATCTCTTAATAAATCAAAAACCATATATTACCTATTATTATCTTTTATTTTTAATAAATTAAGCCTGTATAGGAAAGGTATATCTTTTTTTACTTTTACAACATAAAATATAGAAGATACAAATATTCCAACTAAAGCCATTACTAAAGATAAATTGCCCATAACAAATACTGTTTGATATAATATTAATATACATATAGCTATATATATTCCTCCAGCTAATGCAGTTAGTATTAAAAAGAAAAAGAATACAAATACAGGATTTCCCATAACAGCATTGTCAAACACATATTCAGTACCCATATGAGTGGAAAATGTTTCAAGATATAAATATATTGTAGAAATGCATGCAAGAATAAAAAATGCTATTGCATATATTTTCTCTCTTTTTACTAAGAAGCCCGCTATAAAAAATGCTATAAGTATAACAGAGAATATATAACTATCTAATAGCAGAAAACAAGCTACTATTAACAACTCTGTCAATATTATAAATATCATAAGAGTAAAATTCTTTTTTATAGATGCAAATCCAAAGAAAGTGTATATTATAATTTTTGATTTACTGTTTCTATATTCTTCATATATATGTTTAAAGTAGCTTATAAATATTAATGCTATAGACACCAAAAATAAAGAAGGAAATAAGGTTGATGTTATCAATATAGAGCTTTTAATATTTACATCATCGCTATCTCCTATGAATAGTTTTGAAGATATTCTATTTTCTTTTTTTTCTTCTATATTCACATAAGCATATTCTTCATAAGATATATTTGTATTTCCTGTTGAGCCTACATAAAGTATATGCATAAGTACAACACCGTTTCCTGTATTTTTTAAATTTAATTTAGCTTTTGCTATTCCATTTTCATCTGTAGGAACCACGTATATATTAGTATACATATGAGCTGCTTCATTAGTATTTAAGGCAGTTTCTTCATTTTCATCAATTTCTTTTAAAAGTGTTTCTTCTCTTTGGTTTTCATCTATTTCAAAATCAAACATATCAGGGTGTAATGATGTGAATCTTACCAATCTATTAACGAGAGGAAATCCTCTTCTCTCAAGCATTATCGATATTTCATTTTGAGTATTTGTAGTATCTGATTCATTAGTTACATCTGATTCTTTATATATGATAAAATTATTTTCTTTTTCGTAGGTAAATTTATATTCAGGATCTTTGTTAGTGGTATTATCTTGAGCATACACTATATTTAATATTGCAAGAAATATTATGAAATATTTTAGCATTTATAAAAATCTCCTGATAAAGAAACGAAATTAATGATTATTTATTAATTATCGAACAAATTAATAAAATTAAATAATATAATTTTTTATATTATTTAACCTTATTAATTCTTTATGATACGAAAAAGTTTTATTAACAATAATATAAACTGCCAAAAAACCTAATTAGTAAAAAAGAACACCATCTTTTTTCAAGATTAGTGTTCTTT
>CASGDY010000211.1 GCA_949300355.1 uncultured Brachyspira sp. | reverse complement strand
TTATACAACAAACTATATATAATAAAATCCTTGTATAATAAATAAAAAAAATATATACTATAATTCTTATTTATATATGTATTTTAGGTTTGAAGCAATGAATAAAAAAAATATAGTTATAATTGGGGCTGGAAATGCAGGGGAAACTCTTGCATCCGAAATATTAACTTCTGATGATAATAATGAATATAATATACTTTGTTTTTTAGATGATGATGAAAATAAGAAGCAAGTTAATATTGAAAATCATTCTATTGATGTAAAAGGCAAAGTTAAAGATATAGAAAACACAATAGAATATTATAAAAATCAGAATGTAGAAATAGAAGAAATTATCATTGCGATTCCTACTTTAAAACAAAAAGAACTGCTTGAAATATTAGACATCATATATCCTACAGGAATAAAATATAAAATACTTCCATGCTTCTTTGAAATAATAAAGGGAAATGCCTCTATAAAAGATATTAGAAATATTGAACCTTCTGATTTGCTAGGACGAGAAGAGATTGGTTTTGATGAAAAAGAAATATCTGCATATTATCAGGATAAAATAATACTAGTTACAGGCGGAGGCGGTTCTATAGGAAGCGAGCTTGTAAGACAATTGATTACACTCCCTGTAAAAAAAGTTATGGCTTTGGATAATTCTGAAAGTGCAATTCATTCTCTTATAATGTCTATAAATGACAGAAAAAACGAAAAAAACAAACATAAATTCCAATATATAATTTCAAATGTCAGAGATTATGTCAAAGTTGATAAAATATTAAAAGAAGAAAATCCTGATATCATTTTCCATGCGGCCGCTCATAAACATTTGCCTTTTATGGAAGCATATCCTGAAGAAGCAATTAAAAATAATATACTAGCAACAGAAAATATTGCCACTCTTGCAATTAAAAACAATATTAAAAACTTTGTATTCATATCAACAGATAAAGCAGTTCGCCCTACTTCATTAATGGGTGCAAGCAAAAGAATATGCGAAAGAATGATAATGTCTTTATCTCATGAACAAAATAATACAGCATTTAAAATAACAAGATTCGGAAATGTTTTAGGAAGCAGCGGAAGCGTTATACCTGTATTTGAAAAGCAGATTAGAGAGGGTAAGCCATTAACTGTAACTCACCCTGAAATGGTAAGATTCTTTATGTCTATAAGAGAAGCTGCAAGACTAGTCATTAAAGCCTGCACTTTAAATGACGGAATAATATTTACTTTGGATATGGGAAAGCCTGTTAAAATTTTAGACTTAGCTAGAAACATGCTTAAAATGTATGGATTAACAGAAAAAAATATACCAATAGTATTTACAGGAATAAGAGAAGGTGAAAAACTTTATGAAGAAATTTTAATGGACGATGAAACATTGATACCTTCTCAATATAAAAAATTATTCATAGCAAAAGACACTGTAAAATACTTAACACCTGAAGAACGAAAAGTGATGATTGATGCATTTGATATTGCCTCACTAGATGCTGATAAAGAAACAATAAAAATGCTTATGCGTAACTATATAGAAGAGTATACCGGGTAATTTTTTTATTATTGCTAATTTATATATTAACGCGGTAAATTTAATATGTAAGATATACAGAGTAATTAAAAAAAATAAATGGCAGGGTATGTTAATAAAATTTCGAACTTATTTTTATCAACTTTTCCCGGACTTCGTCAAAGCTGCAAAAGCACATAATTAATACAGAAGTCACATAAAATAATTTTAATATTCTAGTTATATTTAAATAAAAAAATGTATCATATCATTTTTATTTTTTCTTTTTTGCAACTTTTACGAAGTCTGATTTAGCACAGGCACAAAAAAGTTGATAGAATTTTTATATGTTATAAAAGTAATAAAATGAACACAGTACAAATCCATAAACTATTCGTATATTATGAACGTACATTTTACTTTGAATAAAGAATTGCAATACTGTTCGGAAAGTCCGGCGGGTGCTGTAATTTATAATTCGGCTTTAAAGATAATTAAAACTAGCATTCAAAAAATAGCAGAAAATATTAAATGGCGGAATATATTAATAAAATTTTGAACTTATTTTTATCAACTTTTCCCGGACTTCGTCAAAGCTGCAAAAGCACATAATTAATACAGAAGTAATATAAAATAATTTTAATATTATAGTTTTATTTAAATAAAAAAATGTACCATATCATTTTTATTTTTTCTTTTTTGCAAATTAAGATATTAAATTTAAAGTAATGCTGTAAATTTAAGGGGGACGGTAGATGTAATTTTAGTTTTAAACATTATTTACACTCCCACCCTTTAGGCTTAAAAAATGATTTTGTAATTTTTGCTTTTGTATTTCCTTATTATTTTAATTAGATTTTTTAGCTGACCACCCAAGATTTTTTTAAATTTATTGCCCACACACCGCACGTTTAAGTAAAATTTAAAATATAATCTATGTTAAAATTATAATTCAAACAATAGATAAAAGCGTATCTACCGTGCGTTAAAAAATACAATAAATTTATTTAAAAATTACTTTGTGTTGTCATCTGTTTTAAGTACGCTTATAAATGCATCCTGAGGTATCTCAACATTGCCAATAGCCTTCATTCTCTTTTTACCCTCTTTCTGCTTTTCAAGAAGCTTTCTCTTTCTTGTGATGTCCCCTCCATAACATTTGGCTGTAACATTCTTTCTTAATGCACTTATATTCTCACGTGCGATTATGCGTCCGCCTATTGCAGCCTGTAATGGAATCTGGAACATATGCTTTGGAATAAGATGCTTTAATTTTTCTATGATTTGTCTGCCTCTAGTTTCAGCATTGCTTCTATGAGACATGAAAGATAATGCATCCACTACTTCGCCATGAACAAGTATATCAATTTTTTCTATTTGACTTTCTCTGAAATCTGAAAAATCATAATCGAATGAAGCATAACCTCTTGATATAGATTTCAATTTATCATAAAAGTCATATACTACTTCGATTAATGGCAAGTCAAATTTAATCTCTGCCCTCTTATCATCTAAATAAGTTAATGATGTTTGTGTGCCTCTTCTGTCTATACAAAGAGAAATAATATTTCCTAAATAATCGGTTGGTACTATTATAAGAGCATTTATAAAAGGCTCATAACATTTTTCTATATACTGACCAGACGGAAAATCTGCAGGGTTATCAATTAATTTTTCTTCACCGTTTGTAAGTTTTAATTTTACTTCTACAGAAGGACTAGTTATTACAAGATTAAGATTAAACTCTCTTTCAAGACGCTCTTGCACAATCTCTAAATGCAAAAGCCCTAAAAATCCGCATCTGTATCCAAACCCTAAAGCAATAGAACGTTCAGGTTCATAAACTAAAGAAGCATCATTCAATTTTAATTTTTCCAATGCTTTTTGTAAATTTGTATAATCTTCATCTTCAGCAGGGAAAATGCCGGCAAATACCATTGGAAGCACTTCTTTATATCCTATTAAAGGTTCATCTGAAGGATCTTCTTCAAGTGTGATAGTGTCCCCTATTTTTATATCGGATATGTTTTTAATGCCCGCAATAATATAACCAACTTCTCCGCTTTTTAATCCATTAGCAGATTTAAGCCCAAGCAAAAGAGTTCCGCATTCTTCAACTTCATACTTAGCTTTAGTTTCCATTAAAAGAAGTTTATCATCTTTTTTTATAGAGCCGTCAAATATTCTTACTATCATAACAGCACCGCGGAAAGGATCATAATAAGAATCGAATATCAAAGCTCTTGTTTTTTTATTAGTGTTATCTTTCGGAGCCGGTATCATCTTAACAACTGCTTCAAGTATATCATCTATACCTATATCATTTTTCGCACTTGCTAAAACTATATCGTCTTTATTAACACCAAACTCTTTTTCCATCTGCTCCTTACAAAGTTCGATATTAGCGGCAGGCAAATCTATTTTATTTATAACAGGTACAATCTCCAAATTATTTTCAAATGCAAGATAAAAATTAGAAATAGTTTGAGCTTCAACTCCCTGAGCAGCATCAACTACAAGTATAGCACCCTCACAAGCAGCAAGAGAACGGGAAACTTCATAATTAAAATCAACGTGTCCCGGTGTGTCAATCAAATTAAGAGTATATACTTCTCCGTCTTTAGCCTGATATGATAATTTAACAGCCTGACTCTTTATTGTTATTCCTCTCTCTCTTTCTATATCCATAGAGTCTAGTATTTGTGCTTTCATCTCTCTGCTTGATACTGCTTTAGTATGCTCTATAATTCTGTCAGCTAATGTGCTTTTTCCATGGTCAACATGTGCTATGATACAAAAATTCCTGATTTTTTCTGCGTATGACATTTATTAAAATATATCCTTTTTTAAATTAATCTAAAT
>CASGDY010000210.1 GCA_949300355.1 uncultured Brachyspira sp. | reverse complement strand
AAGCGTGCCTGTGGCAGCAACTTTGGCGAAGCCCACCTGCGGTGTGCGGCGGGAAAAAGTTGACTAAAAAAATGACAAACTTAAAAATTTTCAGTATATTTTGATTTTTCATAAAGTGTTTTTAAATCTTCTTTATCTAAATTATCAAAAAAATATTTTCTGTTATGATATAAAAATATATTATCTTCAAATCCGCTATTACTAATATCAGCAAAACTATTAATAGAATTATATTTTAATTCATCATTTATTTTATCAAAAATATCTATACATTTTTTTGTATTAATAATTACTAAAGATATGCCTTTTTTGTCATCATCTTTTGCCCCCCAATAATCACCAATACTAATATCTCCAACTCTCTCATATTTTCTATATTTACATTTCAAACATTCAGTTTTTACTGATATATCTTCTGTAAACAATATATTGTAAATACATTCATCTTTAGTTTTCAGATACTCTTTATTATTTTTCAATCTAATATACATTCCTCTTACCCATCCAAATTTTTCTTTATCTCTGAAACTTATATGCTCTATATTTTTTATTTCATCATCTATAAATAATTCTTTTAAATACTTTTTCCAAACCTTTTGAGGTATATTGCTTTTACAAAATAAATCCACTGTAATTAAATTGTTATAATCTTTTCCTAAATAAGAATATAAAGCAGACACCTGACAAGGACATCCGCTGAACAATACCTGTCTTTTTTCATTAAGCAATTTTTTTATCTCTAAAAAAGTATTTCCTAAATTACTTTCTATATACTTAGAACCTCTTAATTTACATAAATCTTTTTTATCATTAATTATAATATGTTCAGCCCCTAACCAATCTTCAGTAAAGCTAACACCGCACACATATCCATTATTTTCTAATACATAATTAGCCAATAAACTAAACATTCCTCCTGATGAACTTTTCATTCTTATTTCATCATTAGCTCTAACATCATATATTTGCTGTTTAAAATCAGTTTTAAAATTATCATTTAAAACATGACATTTTTTCACGCATAAACCGCAATTCGTGCATTTATCTTCATTTATCAAAGGATGATGAAAACCTTCTTTAGTTTCTACCATTTCTATTGCATCATGAGGACATACATGATAACATACACAGCAGCCTGTACATTCTTCCTTATTCAAAATATATATACTATTATCTTTTATATTCATATACAATTCCTAATTTTTATATATAAACATTATAACAGATTTAATAAAAAAGTTAAAACAAATTGCCTATTTCTATACCTTTTTTCACAAAAAATTGATGATATATAATTAATTAACTAATTATAATATTATTAATACTAAAAACAAATATAAAAGCCTATACTTATTATAAGTATAGGCCTATTTATAAAAAACAATATTATTAGTCTAACTTTCTCATTTGAGGGAAAAGAATTGTATCTCTAATACTAGCAACATTAAGAAAAAGTATAGCCATTCTGTCAATACCTATTCCAAGTCCGCCTGTAGGAGGAAGTCCGTATTCCAAAGCATTGATATAATCTAAATCCATATCCATAGTTTCATCTTCACCACGTGCTTTTGCCTTTAACTGCTCTTCAAATCTTTCTTTTTGGTCTATTGGGTCATTAAGCTCACTGAATCCATTAGACATCTCCATTGGATAAGATTTTGAAAGAGGAGAAACTGCTTTAGGATAATTAATAACAAATGTAGGCTGTATCAATTTTTCTTCAACTTTTTCCTCAAATACTGCCACCATTACTTCCCATTTACTAGGTTTAGTTTTTGAAGTATCTATTTCTACGCCTACTGATTTAGCTTTTTCTAATGCCTCATCATCTGACTGTATAGCATTGAAATCAAGTCCTGAATGCTCTTTAACCAAATCAACCATAGGTACTCTTGCAAATGGAGGTTTGAAATTAATCTCATAATCTTTATACTGAGAAATATATTTTCCATTTAATTTGAAACATACTTTTGAGAATACTTCTTCTACCAATTCCATAACTTTGTGGAAATTAGCATAAGCCATATATGCTTCCATCATAGTAAATTCTGGATTATGTCTTGTAGATATACCTTCATTACGGAAATTTCTATTAAGCTCAAATACTCTGTCGAAACCGCCTACAACAAGTCTTTTCAAATAAAGTTCAGGTGCTATTCTCAAATATAATGTCATATCCAAAGTATTATGATGTGTGATGAAAGGTTTAGCCTTAGCTCCTCCAATCAAAGGGTGCATCATAGGAGTTTCTACTTCTAAAAAGTTATTTTCTATCATTACTTCTCTTATAGCAGAAATCATTTTTGAACGTTTTATAAATGCTTCTTTAACATCATCATTCATTATCAAATCAACATATCTTTGTCTGTAGCGAAGCTCTGTATCTGTTAATCCATGGAATTTTTCAGGCAATGGATTAAGTGATTTAGTTAATAATTTTAATTCATTTGCATATATTGTAATTTCACCTGTTTTAGTTTTAAAAACAGTACCTTTTACTCCTACAATATCACCTATATCTATTAATTTTTTGAATACTGTATTATAGAACTCATCTCCTACTTTATCTTTCTGTATATAAGCCTGAATAGTACCTACAGCATCCTTTATAGTTAAAAATGAAGACTTACCCATTACTCTATAAAGCATAATTCTTCCGGCAACGGCAACTTCTGTTTCATTCTTCTCTAACTCTTCAAATTTCTCTGCTATATCCTTAGATTTATAAGTTACATCATAACTGTTTGGAAATGGGTTTATTCCCATACCTCTTAATGTGTTTAACTTTTCTCTTCTGTTTTCTTTCTCTGCATTTTTTTCTACACTAGTATTTTTTTTATTTTGTGTATTTTCAGAATTATTTTGATTTTCTGACATTAAATTATCCCTCTTAAATTATTTGTTATTTATAATGAAATAACATGAAAAATATTGCTATAAATATATATTAAAAACGAAAAAAATTCTATAAAAAATTAACATTATTAAATATAAATAAATTAAATATACCTAAACAACTACATTTTGTCAAAAATAAATTTTTTAAATTTAAAATATTTGCAGGGCTTTGCCCACCGCTCTGCGTGCTTACGCAGCACCACCACTTCTTTTGCGACCGAAGGAAGTGCCTGCGACTGAAAGGAGTACCTTTAGGTATGGTATTGCCACAGGCGAAGCCCGCCTACGGCGAGAAGCTATATCCTCGATAAACTCGGATACGCTTCGCGAAGAGCTATATTTTAGCTTAAATTTAATATTTTATCTTACATGTAAGACAAAATTAGTATTATTTAGTACTAATTTTATACTTGCACTTTCGCCGCAGGCGTACTTCGTATGGTTCTTTGACGAAGTCCGTCTGCGACCGAAGGGAGTACCTTTAGGTAGGCGTGCGGCGGGAAAAAGAACAATAAAAAATTGACAAAGTTAACAATTTTCAGTATATTCTATTCGTCCAAATAAGCATAATTAAATCTATATCTTGATAAAGTATCGTATACCACATTTTTCAATTTAGGACTTATCAATATAGGTACCGTATCATAATATAAAGGTATAATTACATCATTATCAAACAATATCTTTTCAGCCTTATGCAAAGTATACATTCTTTCAATTTCATTTGTCATACTCATAGAAGAAATAATCAAATCATCATATTCTTTATTGCTGAATGATGAATGATTTTGAGGACTATAACTTAAAAATAAACTCAAAAATGTCATAGGGTCAGTATAATCAGCTGTCCAGCCTCCTCTTGCTACAACATAATTTTTATCTGCAAAGAATGTTTGTAAAAATACTGCTAATTCCTCCTGCTCTATTGTACTGTCAATATTTAAAGTTTCTTTCCACATATGCTGTACCGCTTCAAAAATTTGAGATGATGCGGTTGAATCTGATAAGAAAGTTATAACAGGAAAATTTTTACCATTTGGATATCCTGCTTCCTCCATTAATCTTCTAGCTTCATATAAATTTGTGTCATAATCTTCAGGCTTAACGCTTACATAATCTCCTCCTACTTCTCTAAAATCGCCTTCAGAATACGGAATTCCAAAAGGAACAAGAGCACCTGCCGGAAGACCTGATTTCACAACATTATTAACTATATAATTTCTATCTATAACAAGGGATAAAGCCTTTCTCACCCTATCATCTTTCAATATTTCATTAGTAATATTCAAAGCATAATAAACTACTCCAAGCTTACTAATATATTTAATATATCCTTCATCTCTTAATTTATCTATATCATTATTCTGCAATATAGTCGAAAAATGTAATGAACCTTCTTTTACAGCTGCTTCTGAAGATGTAGGATTATCCATAATAACAAAAGTTATTTTTTCAGGAATAATATTCCAATAATCCCAATAATTAACATTTTTAACCATTACTATTTTTTCATCTATATTCCTTTCAAGCATCATATAAGGACCATTACATACATAACTTTCTGGATTCATAGTCCAAGTATTTCCATATTTTTCAATAATATCTTTTCTCACAGGATAATAAGTAGAAAGAGCTGTCAACTCCAAAAAATAAGGTGTAGGCTTTTCTAATGTAACTTCAAAAGTATAATTATTAATAGCTTTTACCCCTAAAGAATCAGAATTCAACTTTCCGAATATGATATCTCTAGCATTTTTTATAGGCTCTAATTGCAAACTTACTTCGCTTGCTGTATTTCTATCTACAACTCTTTTCCAAGAATATACAAAATCTTCAGCAGTTACATCAACTCCATCAGACCATTTTGCATTGGTTCTTAAATGAAATGTATAAACTAGTCCGTCTTCACTTATATCCCATCTTTCAGCAGCAGCTCCTATCAATTTTCCTTCTTTATCTTTAGACAAAAGTCCCTCAAAAGCATGAATTATATATGTTGAATCTGATATGGATATATTTAATGCCGGATCTATTGTCTTAGGTTCAGAACCTACATTTATAAATAATTCATTATATTTATTCTCTTTTGAAGAGCATGAAATAAATATAATGCTAACAGATAAAAATATTAAATAAATAAAATTCTTCATAAAAAAACCTATCCTAATATATAATTTAGTTAAGTAATATTATATTAAATAAATATAAAATTCAATTAATAAAAACCTAAAGTTATAAAATCTAGTAAATAAATTTAATAGATACTTGTAATCTTTATAATTTTTTCAAACTACTATTTGATAAAAAATAAAAATATATTATTATTACTATATGAATAATAAATTAAAAATTATAAAATATAAAGCCATACTATTTTTTATAGGACTGATATTTTTATCGGCATCATTTATTATAGTCTATCTTCATTTTAGATTTAAAAATGCTAATATAATTAAAGTAAATGCCAATGTAGAAAGTATTGAGCATTATGAATACGGTATTATCAAAAAACAAAAATTTGCAAATGTAATTTACAGTTTCACTTATGAAGGAAAAAAAATAATACTTACAAACTCATATTTAGAAAATTCAGACAATAATATCTCTGCAAATTCAAAAACTGAAATACTGTATGATAAAATAAATAACACTATAGTAACTAAACCGAAAATATATACATTAGTTATAGCATTCATATTTATAATATTAGCAATGACTGTAATAGTATTTGCCTTTAAATTAAAACAAAATAATATATATGTATCGCCTAAACTAGATAAATAATTTTTTATTATTGCTGTTAATAAAAAACAGCTGAGAACTTCATCATCAGTTATCAGCTGTTTATTGTTGTTATGCCACCCATAAGGGTGCCTACTTGGCTACGCCTATAATCAGCAAATAAAATAAATTTATTTGCTGGCTACCCAAAGGGTACCTACTCGGTCGGCTCACTTATATTATTTTTCTAAAGCCACAATATCGTTATAACCTTTTTCTCTGGCTATATCGAATACAGTCTTTTTCTCTTTGTTTACAACTGTAGTGTCTGCTCCTTTCTCTATTAAAAGTTTAACAAGCTCTGTTTTTCCATTGTCAATAGCCTGAAGCAGTAAAGGATAACCATCTTCTGAAGGT
>CASGDY010000209.1 GCA_949300355.1 uncultured Brachyspira sp. | reverse complement strand
ATTATAAATAATCAAAGAAGCAATTATCAATATTAATATATAAATATAAATTATATTAATACTCAACACTTTGAAATTTTTATCTTCTCTAAGATCAGTATTTCTTATAGATATAGTATTTATTTCTTCACCCTCATTATTAACAAATGAATTATTATTAATTTTATTTCCTGATATTGTTAAGCTTATAGGATTAGAATGTATATTAGTATAAATCTTATCATTAGGAGAGAAATAACAGAAATTAATACTATCAATAGAAGAAGCTCCCTCATTTTTAGCTACTAAAATATATTCTTTTACCTTTCTTCCAATCATTTTATTATCATCAAACCAATTAGTTTCATATATTTTAGGCTGATAAACAGAAAAATAATTAGTAATATTATCATTAATATTAGGCATTGTTATTATAGAAGTATTACCCTCGCCGGCAACTTCCATTGTAATTAAAAGCTCTTCTCCAACAGCAACATTAGTTTTATTTACCTTTGTAGTAAAAATAAAATTACCAACAGCACCTGAAAAATTTTCAAAACCTTTTCTGTCTGGAAGCGGAAGCACTTTTATAGAAAAAGTTTCTTCTCCATATTGTACCCTATCATAAAACATTCCATCCTTTTCAAATACAAAAGGAGTAGTTAATATATTCTTAGTGCCTGTTTTTACCGGATAAAGAGCTTCTCTTTTTAATGGTATGCTGTTTACTCTCTTTCCGTCTATTATTTCAGTAAAAGTATTATACTTTGAAGAATCCGAATATGAAATAAAATCTGTTCTGTCCGGTATCTTAGAAAATCCAAGCACTGTAACAGGAATATGAGTATAAGCCTTTTGTGTTATATATATAGGCTCATACATATATACTTCTTTTTTATTAATGCTATTATCAACATATATATCATCAGCATAATTCATAAAGTCATTGAATCTGTTTCCGCTTGGGGTATAAGAATCATCATTTCTAGTAGGAGCACTTACAACTTCTATCTCTACAGGATTAGATATATATGTTCTATTATTCATTTTAACAGTTATATGATCAAATTTATATTTACCTTCGCTATTTGCAACATAAGTAAAATTATATGTCTTTATAGATTTGAAAGTTCCTGAAGAATACATCATATTAATAGACTGAGATGTGCCTCTTAATGTAAGCCCCGGAATATCATCTATTAAAACTCTTCCTGAACTATTATCTATAGTTACAGAAACAGTGAACACCTCGCCTACACCAACTTTAGTATCTGATATTTTTGTATTGATGCTGGTTTGAGAAAATAAAGATGAACAAGCAATAAAAAATACTGCCAATATATATTTTAAAGCTGTATTACCAATCCTTATCAATTCTGCCTCCGCCGTAATATTGATCTCCATTATCTTTATCTTTTCTATACTGTCTTAAAGATTCTAATAATCTGTCTATATCTGATTTACTGTCCTGATTGTCATTTTGATTGTTATTTCCGCCATTATTGTTTTGATTATCCTGATTATTATCTCCGCCATTGTTATTCTGATTATCATTATTTCCATCATTATTTTGATTATCTTGATTATTATTATTCTGATCGTTTTGATTGTTCTGGTTATTTTGATTATCTTGATTTTGATCGTTTTGATTATTTTGATTATCCTGATTATCATTATTCTGATTATCTTGATTATTTTGATCATTATTTCCAGAACCGCTGTTATTATCATCGCTTTGTCCTTGCTGATTTTGATCTTGATTCTGCTGCATACTAGGACCTGAATTATTATTCTGTTTTTGTTCTTCTAATTTTTTCTGTGCATACTCTAATGCCATTTTGGAATTGCTGTCATCTGGAGTATTAACAAGAGATTCAACTAATTCATTTATAGCACCCTGATAATCTTTCATTTCAATTCTACTAAGTCCTGCATTATAATGTACTGAACTTTTCATTTCTTTACTTGTATTATCTGTAAAGCTTTTTTTAGCCATATCAAATAATTGAAGAGCACTGTTCATATCGCCTATAGACGACATAGTAGTACCCATATTATAAAATATTTCAGGTGAATTAGGTACTTTACTTAAAGCCTTTTCATATAAAGTTACAGCTCCGTCATAATCTCCTTTCTTCATAAGTCTGTTTGCTCTGTCAACATCAAGTTTTGCTGTGAACTCATTGAATGAAAAAGCATATATATTTGTAATAAAGCTGAATAAAAATATTATAATCAATAAACTGATTTTTTTCATTTTCATAATACCTCTTAATAATTCCTCACTTCGGATTTTCTATTCATTATTTTTTCTTTTATTATCTTCTCTTTAATAGTTTCTCTCACCCTTATTTGAGTTAATATATTAAATATGCTTGCTAAAAATATCAAACCTGCAGAAATAGCCAAAAATATTTGAAATCTTTCTTTGTAGCTTCTATTATTTCTCACAGCTGAAACACTATCCATACTCTGCTTCATATCATCAAATATGCTTTCAAGAGAAACATTTTCTGCAATATAGCTTTTTCCATGAGTAGAATCTGCTATTAACTTCAATGTATTATCATCTCTTTTTGAAATAACAGATTTTTCTCTCACTCCTAAATCGGTGCTTATACTAGCCCCAACTTCAGTTCCGACACCTACAGTATATACACTGACATTCATTTCATTTAATTGCTTTAATATATCATCAAAATAACCGCCATGATCTTCACCGTCAGTTATTAATATGATAGATTTTTTACTAACAGCATCAACATTAAAAGTATTCTTAGCTGTAACTAAAGCATCGGCTATTCTAGTACCTTGTAAAGTAACAGATTTAGTTGTTAAATTATCAAGTATATAAGTAAATGTTTCCATATCCTGAGTAAAAGGAGAAGCTATAAAACTAGTTCCTGCAAAACCCACTAATGCCACAGATAAATTATCGGTTTTTTTTACAAATTTTTCTATTTCCAATTTAGCTCTTTCAAGTCTTGAAGGCCATACATCATCTGCATCCATTGACCTTGATAAATCTAATGCTATAGTTACCATATAATTATCTGTTTTTATTTTCTGCTCTATTATTCCCCATTTAGGCTGCATCAAAGCAAATATCAAGCATGCAGCTGCAAGTATCATAAATATAATAGAGAATATTCTTAAATTTGATATTCTTTTATAGTTTTTATCATTTTGAAAATTCAAGTTTTTAGTAAATATTGATAAAACTTTATGTACTTTTCTCCTTGACATAATAAATAAAATTATAAGTACAGGAATAAATACATATAAAACTATAAATTTAAAATCTCCAAAAAACATATCATTTCCATTTAAAATAAAATATTATTAATATTATACCTATATTTGGTATAATATCAATATGCTAATCTTTCATAATAATAACCATTAAATTTAAAATATATTAAAAAGTATATTATCATTTTAATTAATATGTTGCTTTAGCAATAGAATTTTATATATAAATATTCTATCATTATTTTCATAAGATACTAGAAGATAATAAAGGATATTATAGATGAAAAGAAGAATAATAAAAATTGATGAAGATAAATGCACAGGCTGCGGGATATGCATACCTGATTGTCCGGAAGGAGCTTTACAGGTAATAGACGGAAAGGCAAGACTTATAAGCGATTTATTTTGTGATGGGCTTGGTGCTTGTATAAAGGCTTGTCCTGAAAATGCTATGGAAATAGAAGAGAGAGAAGCTGAAGAATATAATGAAAGCAAAGTAATGGAAAATATCGTGAAAGGCGGAGTTAATGTTATAAAGGCTCATCTTGAACATTTAAGAGATCATGGAGAAGATAAGCTGTTTAATGAAGCTGTAAAATATTTAAAAGATCATAATATGGAGGTTCCAAACATGGAAGAAAATAAACATTGCGGCTGTCCGGGCAGTATGCAGAAAGATATGAGAAATCAATTCAGAGGTGAAAATAATAATAACAATGTACAAATGACTTCAGAATTAAGAAATTGGCCTATACAATTAAAATTAATGAATCCTAATGCTAATTATTTAGATAATGCAGATTTACTTATAGCTGCTGACTGTGTACCTTTTTCTTATCCGAATTTTCATTCAAGATTTTTGAAAAATAAAACTCTTTTGATGTTCTGCCCAAAATTAGACACTGATATAGACAGCTACATAGAAAAACTAGCCAACATATTTACAAATAAAAACATTAATTCAATATCTATAGTAAGAATGGAAGTTCCTTGCTGCGGAGGAGTTGAGATGATAGTGCAGAAGGCTCTTGAAATTGCTAAGAAAAATATAATAATTAAAGAGTATGTAATTTCAATAGACGGAAATATAATTTAATAATATATTTTTAATTAAATAATAAAAAATACTATTTTCTAATTTTACTAGAAAATAGTATTTTTTTGTATACA
>CASGDY010000208.1 GCA_949300355.1 uncultured Brachyspira sp. | reverse complement strand
TAGGAGAGGTTATTGCTAAAACTACTCGTATACAGCAGAAAAGTAGGGACATTACAGGAGGTCTTCCAAGAGTACAGGAATTGCTTGAAGCTCAGAAACCTAAAGATACTGCTATCATTGCTGGTATTGATGGTGAGGTTGAAATAGGCGGTTCTCATAAGGGTAAAAAAGTAGTTAAAATCAGAAATGAATTTGATGAAACTAAACATTTGGTACCTCATGGTAAAATGCTTCTTGTTAGAAACGGCGACCAGGTAAAAACAGGTACTCAGTTATGCGCCGGTAAGATAAACCCTCATGATATATTGGAAACTCAGGGGGATTTAGCTTTACAAACTTACTTGCTTGAAGAAATTCAAACAGTATACAACCAGCAGGGTGTAGGTATTAACGATAAACACTTCGCTCTTATCATAAGACAGATGCTTAGAAGACTTGAAATTACTGATCCTGGCGATACTAAATATATTGTTGGTCAGTATGTTGACAAATATGAGTTTGAAGAAGAAAACAGACGCTATGAAGAGGCTGGCGGTTCTCCTGCAAGCGGTAAGCCTGTACTTTTAGGCTTAACTAAAGCTGCTCTTAATACTGAAAGTTTTATATCTTCTGCTTCATTCCAGGAAACTACTAAAGTATTGACTAATGCTGCTATTAAAGGAAAAGTTGATAAATTGCTTGGATTAAAAGAAAATGTTATTATAGGACACTTAATACCTGCCGGTACTGGTGTTAAATTATATAATAAACTTCATGTATACAACAAGCAAAGCGGAGACTTGGATAAGAAAGATAATATAGATAATAGTGCTAAAGAAGAAGAGGTTATGCAAATAACTGTATAAATAAATCATTTCAATAAGGAGGTTTTCATAAGTATTTATGGAAACCTCTTTAATTATATTGATTATCAATTTCTAATTTAAAAAGTCTTAATAATGAATAATTCAAAAATCTAAATAATAAAGTGTAATAAAAAATGATAAGTAAAATTAATAAAATGCCTTTGGCTCTCACCGGTTTAGCACTTGGTGTAGGAGGTATATTTAATGCTTGGACTATATTCACAGGTATTAAATATTTTGCCTATGTAGGTGCTTTAATCTCATCTATTTTAATATTAACTATTATAACTAAAATATTTTCATCATTTGGAGCTTTTCTTAACGATTTAGAGCATCCTGTTGCAGGAAGCACTATTCCTACTCTTGATATGGCTGTTATGGTGATATCATCTTCGGTAGTTCAATTTGTAAAGCCTCTTGGTGTTGCTATGTGGTTTACAGCAATTGCAGTTCATGTGATATTTGCTTTTACTTTTTTAGCTCATAGAATCAATTTGAAAGATTTGCATCATATACTTCCTAGCTGGTTTGTTCCTCCTGTAGGAATAGTTGTAGCGGCTGTTACTGGTACTAATATGGGATTTCCTCAAGTATCTCAAGTAATAGTTTATATAGGTACAGTTCTATATATTATACTATTTCCATTTATATTTTATAGAATAATTTTTCATGATCCTTTGGCTGATGACAGATTTCCGGCATTTGCTGTAATGGGAGCACCTGCTAATCTTTGTTTATGCGGTTATTTAACTGCGTTTACCGATTATAATACAGCTTTGCTTAATTTTCTTTTAGCTTTGGGTTTGTTTACCACATTTAAAGTATATTTATCTCTTATAAGGGCTTTTCAAATAAAATTTATACCTTTATTTGCTGCTTATACTTTCCCTTTGGCTGTTGGTGCCCAAGCCTTACTTAAATATGCTAATTATTCTAAAAGCGTTAATGGAGAGTATTATTATATATGGAATATTGTTTCTATATTTGAACTTATAGTTGCAAGTATGATGATAATTTATGTATTTGTTAATATGATGTTCTTTGTTCATAATAATGTTATAAAAGAAAAGAAATAATATTTTTGATAATTAATAAATATATTTATATTACTTTAGTAATATAAATATATTTTTATATCTTTTTCTTTACGAAGCATACAAGTGCTGCAAATCGTGTGGGTGAAAAGAACAATAAGAAATTAACGAACTTAAAAATTTTTTCTATATATTATTAAAAATTGTAATATTTTCTATTTAGCTTTAATTACATACCCCGCCCTTTATTCTTTATTGTTTTATTTTGCAATCCTAATTTTATTATATTTATAGTTTAATCAGAAATTGAGGCACCCACCCAAGTTTTTGTTAGATTTAGAGTCTTATTTAACGCACGGTGAGCTAAATTTTATATCTAAATAAAATTAAAATTAAAAATCAATTTATATTTTTTATTTTGTTTGGCGTGCGGTGAGGATATTATAAATTTAAATAACGCTAGGGTGGGATTTATAATTACAGTAAAAGCTAAAAAGAAAAACAGTGCAAAAATTACAAATAAAAATTATAAGGAAAAAAGGGCGGGCAAGTGAAAGTAAAATTTACTTTCACTTTTTATAAATTAAATATTATTAAAATCTTACTTTTACAGAATTGGCATGTGCTTCTAAACTTTCATGCTCTGCAAAATTGATAATATTGTCTTTTACTTTACTTAAAGCATCTTTAGTGTAGTATGTAATATAAGATTTTTTTATAAAGTCATCTACAGACAAAGGAGAAGCAAATTTAGCTGTTCCGCTTGTAGGTATTACATGATTAGCACCTGATAAATAATCTCCTAAAGCTTCCGGAGTATAATCTCCTAAGAATATTGATCCTGCATTTTTTATTTTGCTTAATACAGAGAAAGGCTCTTTTATGCTTATCTCTAAATGCTCCGGAGCTATTTCATTGCTTATATATATCGCTTCTTCTATAGTTTCAGTTATTATTATTCTGCCATTATTTTCTATAGATTCTGAAGCTATATCTTTACGGCTTAATTTTTCTAATTGTTTGTATAATTCTTCTTTTGTTTTTTCTGATATTTCTTTAGATGTTGTTACTAATATGCTTGAAGCTAATTTATCATGTTCCGCCTGTGCAAGCATATCAGAAGCTATATGTATATGATTTGCTGTTTCATCTGCTATTATTAATACTTCGCTAGGACCTGCCACCATATCAATAGAAACCTCACCATATACAAGTCTTTTAGCCATAGCAACATATATATTTCCCGGCCCTACTATTTTATATACTTTTGGTATAGACTCTGTGCCGTAACTTAAAGCTGCTATTGCCTGAGCTCCGCCTGTTTTGAATACTCTGTTTACTCCTGCTATTTTTGCTGCTGCTAATATATTATCATTTATTTTTCCTTCTTTGTTTGGAGGAGATACCAATATTATTTCATTTACTCCGGCAACTTTTGCAGGTATTACATTCATAAGTACTGTAGAAGGATAAACTGCTGTGCCTCCTGGAATATAAACTCCAACTTTTTCTATTGGGTTTATAATCTGTCCCATTACTATTCCGTCTTCTTCATTTGTTATATAACTATTTCTTAATTGTTTTTTATGGAACTTTTCTATATTGTTATAAGCTAGATTTAATGTTTCTTTAAACTTATCATCAACTCTGTTATATGCTTCTTCTATTTCTTTTTCTGTTACTTCTAAAGTATCTATTTCAGCATTATCAAACATTTTAGCGTATTTCTTTAACGCATTATCTCCGTTTTGTTTTACATCTTCTAATATAGCTTTAACTTTCTCATTAACATCATCATGACTGAATTGGCTTCTTAATAATATATCATCTAATGATTTGCATTCTTTATAATTAATTAATTTTATCATAAAACTTCCTTATAAAACTTCTTCTATATTTTTTACTATAGTTTTTATTAGATCATTTTTAAACTTATAGCTTACTTTATTAACTATTAATCTTGCACTTATATAATCAATAATTTCTTTTATAACAGTTAAATTATTTTCTCTTAAAGTACTTCCTGTTTCTACTATATCAACAATCACATCAGAAAGATTAAGTATAGGAGCTAATTCAATAGAGCCGTTTAATTTTATTATTTCAACATCTCGGTTAATAGAATTAAAATAATTTTTTGATATATTAACATACTTTGTAGCAACTCTTAATCTTCTTTCAATATCTTCTTTATATCCATTGACAGAAGCCATACAAACTCTGCATTTTCCGAATTTCAAATCAAGAAGTTCGTATACATCATGATTATTTTCAAGAAGTATATCTTTTCCCACAATGCCTATATCAGCAACACCTTTCTCAACATATATTCCAACATCAGAAGGCTTTACTATTAGATATCTCACATTTTTATTTTTATTTTCAAATACTAATTTTCTATTATCTTCAAGTAATTCTTTATTTTCATAACCTATTTTTTCAAATAGAGTATATACTTTATTTACTAATCTTCCTTTCGGTAATGCTATATTAATCATAATCTGTATTCTTTGATATATTTTAAATTTTAGAAAATATTATAATATTAATAAGACATTTTTTCAAATAGTAATATTTAAAAAGTTTCAAATATTTGTTTTATAGTATAAAAAAGAAATAATGTGAAATAATGTATTAATATGTTATTTATAAAAATAGTATACTGTATAAAGAATTTTCTATTTATAACTTTTATTATATTATAATGATAAATAATGTGTAAAAAATATTTAATAAAAATAATATTTG
>CASGDY010000207.1 GCA_949300355.1 uncultured Brachyspira sp. | reverse complement strand
TTTTTGGCTTCTACTTCGGAAGTTGCCGAGCAGATATTTACTTTAAGAGTAAGTCCTTCTATAGAGGAATCAGGATTAGGTCATTTATTTAAGTCTGCTGTAAAAAATAAAAAAAGCAGAGAAACAGGAAACACAAAAAGCTATAAAACTTTTGACGGAGGATTTATTCAATTAGGAGGACTTCAGACAATATCAAAATTAAAATCATTTTCTATAAAAGTATTAATAATAACGGAAGCAGATGAAGCTAAAATAGATGTAGGCGGACAGGGTAATGCTATAACTTTGGCAGAAAGAAGAACGGATGCATATTCAAATATCAGAAAAATACTAATAGAATCTACTCCGAAAATGGCTACAGGAGAGTCATTTATAGAACAAAGATTTTTAGAAGGCGACAGAAGATTTTATCATGTACCTTGTAAGGACTGCGGAGAGCTTCAAATATTAGATTTTGAAAATTTGAAATATGAATTAGATGAAGAAGGCATTTTGATACCTTCATCAGTTCATTATGAATGTAAATACTGCGGAAGCCATTGGAAAGAAGTTGATAAAAAAGATTTTCTAAAAACTGCAGAGGACGGAGGACATGCAAAATGGATAGCAACATCAAAATCATTAGACCCTAAAAGAAGAAGCTATCATTTATCATCGCTTTATGCTCCTATAGGCTTCAGAAGCTGGGAGAGTATAATAAGAGATTATTTGAAAGCAGCGGAAGCAGAGAAAAACGGAGATAACAGTTTTATTAAAGTTTTTTATAATACGGTTTTGGGTCAGACTTATAAAGCTATAGAAGATGTACCGCCTTATGACTATATTTATAATAAAAACAGAGGAAACTATTTAAAAGAGACTATTGATGAATACGGTAAAATAAAACAGTCTACACTCAATATTGAAGAATTAGAGCATAAACCATTATTCTGTAATATAGCAGTAGATATACAAAAACGCTATATAGAGTGCGGAGTATTTTTATGGTCTGAAGGATATAGAAGTTATATGCTGGGCTATCATAGATTAGACGGTGATACTTCAAACCTTCAAAGCAGATGCTGGCTTTTATTAGAGAGAATTATTAAATCACCTCATTTAGGTTTTTATGCTTCTATAGTATTTATAGATAAAGGCTTTATTCCAGCAGTAGTAACAGATTTTTGTGAGGGAATGTATCAAAAAAGTAAAAAGTATGGAAATGTTGTATTTGCTATTAAGGGAGAAGATACAGGCAAGTTTTACAGGTTTCAAGATGATAATAAATCTCATAATCCGCCTGCTTTAATATTAAACTCTTCAATGGCGAAAGATGAAGTATATAATGCTCTTTCAATAGAAAAATCAGAAAATGCAGACAATAAAGAGGAGCTTCCTATAAGGTGGGCATATTTCCCTAATGATATTGATATGAACTTTTTTAGAATGCTTACAGCAGAGGAGAAGGTAGCTAAACACACAAGAAGCTCATCAAATAAATATGAATGGCGTTTAAGGGCTGGACAGAGAAGAAATGAGGCATTGGACATATTCGCATACAGTACGGCAGCAGCATTTTTTTATATAGATAATATTTCGCCTAAAGATAAAAACGGCAATATTAATTATAAAGCAGTTTGGAACTATTTAAAATCCGATGACGGCATAGCATTGGAGAAAATGAATAAATTTGAATAAAAATAAAAGGAGATAAAAATGATAAAAAGCATTGAAATAACTAATTATAAGAGAATAAAACATTTGGAAGTAGACGGTTTTAAGAATATAAATGTCATTGTAGGAAAATCAGGGGCTTGTAAAACTACTTTGCTTGAATCAATTTATTTTACTGAAAAATAAATAGAAAATAATTTGAGTATATTTATATTTAAAAATATTGAAATTTATACTATATTATTATATTATACTATCTTAGTATTATATTTTTATATAAAGGTTAATAATGTCAGAAGAGCTTCTACAAAGAGATTTAATTAAAAATCCTGATAAAATAGGAACATGGAATTTTTATAATATAGGTTCTACTACTGTAAAAACCTTAAAAAGTGCTAATATAATTAGAAATATTGATTATGGTAAAGATATTGATCAAAAAAAAATTGATGCTTTAATTACTAAAGAAAAAGATATTATAGCAATTATAGAATATAAATCTCCTAGAAATTTTAATACTGAATATAAAAAAAATAAAGCCATTAATCAAGAAATTAATGTGGCAAAACAATTAAATACCAAATTAATGATAGCAACAGATACAAAAGAAACATTGTGGATAAATGTATTAACAGGAAATACTATTAAAGATGAAAATGGTAAAGATTTTAAATATTTATTTGATTATAAAGATACTAAATTATTTGATGTGATAAATAACATTATCCATTCTATAAATAGTAATAATGATAGAATATTACCTAAAAAATTAATTGATCCAACAGATTTATCTAAACAAATATGGCAGGATGTTTGGAGTGTTAGCGGTGCTACACCTGAAAACTGTTTATATACTTTTGTAGAATTGTTTATTTTTAAATATTTGAGTGATTTGAATATATTAAAAGGCGATTTTAATTTTTATGAACTTTTAAAAAAATATAGCAAAAATGAAGAAAATTATGTTTTACAGCATTATGCAGATATTATAAGACCGAAAATAAAAGAATTATTTCCTGCTGGTATAGATAAAACAACTATTATTAATGGTACAATATTTGTTAGTAAAGAACAAAAAGCAATAGATGGATATGGTACTGTTTTTAGAAAAGTATTAGAAAAATTTAATAATTACGGAAAGTTAGAATATATAGATTATGATTTTAAAAGTAAACTTTTTGAAAGTTTTCTAAAAGAAAGTATTAGTAAAAAAAATTGGGGGCAATATTTTACTCCAATTAAAGTAGTAAGAGCTATAAATGAAATGGCCTATAGTGAATTAAGAGAAGGAATAGTTATATGTGATCCTGCCTGCGGAGTTGGCAAATTTCCTTTGGAGTTTATAAAAGAAAATATTAGGAAATTCTTTTTTATAAAAGATAATAAAATAGAGTGTAAAATTAAAATAGTTGGGTTTGATAAGGGATTTGATAAAGATGAGCAAAAAACTATTATTTTAGCTAAAGCAAATATGCTTATTTATTTTTGTGATATTATAAAAGAAAACCCTGAATATACAAAAGAATTTGCAAATTTATTTAATGAAACATTTACACTAAAAACTAATTCTATATTAGGAACTTTATCAGAACCTATTGAAAATATGTATGATTTAATTTTGACAAATCCTCCATATGTTACAAGTGGAAGCAGTAATCTTAAAGAAGAAATATTAAAAGATATAAATCTCAAAAATTATTTTAAAATAAATTCTTTAGGTGTTGAAGGGCTTTTTATGGAATGGATTATTAGAGCATTAAAGCCTTCCGGTAAAGCATTTGTCATATTACCTGATGGTATTTTTAATAGGAAGTATGATAAAAATCTTAGAAAATTTATTTTAGATAACTGCTATATAGATGCTATTATATCCTTACCTATAAAGACTTTTTTTACAACTCCTAAAAAAACATATATATTAGCTATAACTAAAAAAAATAATTTATCTGATACACAAACATCACCTGTATTTACTTATTTGTGCAGCGAAATAGGAGAAAGTAGAGATATAAACAGATTCGATATAGAACAAGATGATCTAAAAAAAGCTGTAAAATTGTTTAATTTATTTAAAGGAAATAAAGAATATTTTTCAGAAATAAATTTAGATAATAGATGCAAAATACAGGATATTGGTAGATTTATAGATAATATTGAAACACAATGGATTATTGAAAAAGATTGGACAGAAGCTGAAAAAGCTGAATTAGGAATAATAGAAAAAAATAAACCTATTTCTATATTTGATTTTTCAAATACGATAAATATGATAGTAGATAATGTAAAAGAACATCAGCAGTTAATAGATATGTATTCTCTAACTGAAACCTGTGAAATGACTGAAAAATATATAGGAGGTGAAACAGGTCTCTTTTTTGTAGAAAAAGGTAATTCAAAATATACAAAAAAATATATGAATAAAAATAAAGGTGTATTTCCTGTATATTCCTCTAAAACAACAGATGAAGGCATAATTGATTATATAAACACTTATGATTATGATTGCGAATGTTTAACTTGGACTACAGATGGTACATATGTTGGCACAGTTTTTATTAGAAATGGCAAGTTTTCTATGACAACACATTGTGGAGCTTTATTTTTAAAAGATGAATTTAAAAAGAAAATATCAATAAAGTATTTATACGCAATATTAAACAATATATTGCCATTACATAAAGTAGGGGAAGGTTCTAATAAAAGATTAGGAAAAGATGTCATAAAAAAAATAAAAATAAAAATACCAATAGATAATAATGGAAATTATGATCTAATTAAGCAAGAAGAAATAGCAGAAAAATATTTGAAAATAGAAGAAATTAAAAAAAATATTATATCTGAACTTAACATTATCAATAATATAAGTGTCGATATAGGTTTAAAATAATTTTTATAATATATACATACATTTGTTTTTCTTGTATTATAGAAAATGATTTATTTGTTGAAGATATGAAACAGTTAATAGAAATTATAGTT
>CASGDY010000206.1 GCA_949300355.1 uncultured Brachyspira sp. | reverse complement strand
TATTATATAAAAATAAAAAATAATTAAGGATAAATGTTATGAAAAAATTTTTATTAATGTTATTAATGAGTACTTCTGTATTTGCAGCCAGCGGCTTTGAAGCTGCAGTAAATGTACCATTCTTACTTTCTATAGGCATACCTATTGGAAATAGCGCTGAAAAACGTGAAGTAGCTACAGGTTTTAACAGCGGAATTACTGCTCAGCTTGGATATGGATCATATAATGAAAATGGTCTTGGTTTCAGTATATTAGGTGAAATAGGATATGCTTTTAATCAATTTGCAAATTATTTCCCTAATAGAGAATATAAAGAATCAGTTACTACTTCGCTCCATAGTTTACAGTTAGGAATTCTTCCTAAATTTAATATGAATCATTTTTCTATAGGCTTAGGAGGCGGAGTTAAAATCCCATTTTCAGGATACATAGTCACATATAATGAATACTCATCTTCAGACTATAATTATCGTTATCATGATATAAATTTCGGAAATATTAGAGATGCTTATGACCAAATGTTTGTAATACCTTATATAAAATTAACTTTTGATTTCTATACACCTGAATTTGATAGAGACTCAGGTACTCTATCAGACAGTTCAGATGCTGGAATAGGTTTATATTTAGGATATGATTTCGGACCTAAAGGTAAAAATAATGTAGGAACAGACAGTTTTAGTATAGGAGCTCAATTCAGCTTCAGATTAAAACCTACTAATTAATATTATAATTAATAGATAAAATTAATAGGCATTGATTAGATATATAAAATTTAATCAATGCTTTTTTTATTTTAAAATTTTAACTTTCAGTTTTTTATAACGAAAAATAAAATACCATATCACAAATTAATACTGATGTTATAGAAATTAATGAAATAACTTATAATAATTATAAAATGAAAAATGCAGGTAAAGATATACAAACAATGTAACAAATTTATTATCTCAATTAATAAAAAATACGTTTTATTTATGATATTCAATCATAACAAAAATGATAATTTTTATTTACAAAAAATGATTATTTCCTGTTGAAAAAAAATATTATTATACTAATATATAAATATAAAAAATAAATAATTAAGGATAAATATTATGAAAAAATTTTTATTAATGTTATTAATGAGTGCTTCTGCATTCGCTGCTGGAGGTTTTGAGTTGGCTGTAAATGTTCCAGTGTTAGTATCTATAGGATTACCTCTTGGAAACGGTGAAAAACGTGAAGTATCTGGAAATGCAAACAGCGGAGTTACCGTTCAGCTTGGATATGGGGCATATTATGGAAATGGACTTGGTTTTAGTATATTAGGTGAATTAGGATATGCTTATAATACATTTGCAAACTACTATCCTGATAGACCAAACAAAGAAGTAACTACTATGGCATTTGATACTTTACAGTTAGGCGTGCTTCCAAAATTTAATATGGATAAATTTTCTATAGGTTTAGGTGCAGGAGTAAAAATACCATTTTCAGGACAAATAATAAGAAATAATGAATATTCATCTTCACATCATAGTATTGATTATATTGATATGGATTTCAGATATATACAAAGCAGTTATGAGAAAATGTGGGTTATACCTTATATAAAATTAACTTTTGATTTTTACACCGCTAGCTTTGGAGATGACTCAAGTACTGTAGGAGGCAGATCTGATGTAGGAATAGGTTTATACTTGGGATATGATTTCGGACCTAAAGATAAAAATAATGTAGGATCTGATAGCTTTAATATAGGAGCCCAATTCAGTTATAGATTAAGACCTATTAATTTTGATAAATAAATAAATAAATAAGCATTGATTAGATATATAAATTTAATCAATGCTTTTTTTATTTCAAAATTTTAACTTTTAGTTTTTGATAATAAAGTAATATCAGATATTCTCATCTTATTATCAACAGCCTTACACATATCCCATATTGTAAGAGCTGCAACACTTACAGCAGTTAAGGCTTCCATCTCTATGCCTGTTTTATAACTGCATCGGCAATAAGATTTTATAACTATTCCGTCTTCTTCTAAAGTAAAGTCTAAAGATACTTTTTCTATATTGATATTATGACATAGAGGAATCAATTCAGAAGTATGTTTTGCCCCCATAATACCTGCAATCCTAGCAACAGATATAACATCACCTTTCTTTATATTGTTTTCTTCTATTAGTTTAAGTGTTTTTTTTGATAAATATATTTTTCCTGTAGCTTCTGCAGTTCTTTTTACAATATCTTTATCCCCGACATCAACCATATTAGCATTACCGCTTTCGTCTATATGCGTTAATTTATTATTCATTTTTTAACCTCAATTTTTATTTAATTAACCGCCTATCATACTTAATGATTCAGCATCGCTATAAGCACCATTTTCAGGCTTTCCTTCAATACATTTTATTATAGAGCCTCTTATATCATCAAAATCAACTTTAAACTTTATATTGCTATGCAGACAGCTGAGTAAATATCCGTCAGATAATAATCTTATTCTATTACAGTATTTACATCTTGCAGGTCTGTCATAATCTATAGAATCTTTTTTTTGACTGTTAATATTATAATACTGAATAGTTTGAAGCTTGGCATTTATACTTTCAGCATACTTTTTTAATAATTGCAATTCTTCTTTGCTTTTCTCATCATAAACAACAACATTAATCTTTAATTGAAAACCTAATTCAGAAGCTTTTTTTATACCCTTCATAGCATCATATAAACTTCCGCCTCTGGTAATATATTTATATCTTTCACTGTCTAAAGTATCAAGAGATATATTAATAGAATCAAGCCCTGCATTTTTTAATTTCTCTGCTATGCTGTCAAGCAAAACTGCATTAGTAGTCATGCCTATTATCTCTACTTTATCTATAGTTCTAATCATAGCTACAAGCTCATCAATATTTTTTCTTACTAAAGGCTCGCCTCCTGTTATTCTAACCTTTTTTACTCCTAATTCAGAAGCCTCTTTAACTACATTGTATATTTGTTCATAAGTTAAAATTTGACTATGTGTTTTTTTTATAATACCATCTTCAGGCATACAATATACACATCTCAAATTGCATCTGTCGGTAACAGAAACTCGTATATAATTTATTTCTCTATTAAAGGAATCTAACATCAACTATACTTCCCTTGACAATATCAGAAATTCCAATATCTATTTTTAATATACCATTAGCTTCAGAAAATGATGATATCATAGAAGAATTATTATACTTTATAAGTTTGACTAATAATTTTGTATCATCAAAAAATAAATGAACAGGTATATATTCAAGTCTTTCTGTGTCTTTTCTTTTAAAGTCTTCACTAATTACAGCCTTTATATAATTAGTATCATAATTTACACCTAAACAATTTAATATATAAGGCTTAACCATTATTTCAAAAGTCATAAAAGAAGAAACTGTATTACCAGGCAAAGCAAACACAGCCTTTTTACCTAATTTACCAAAGAACAAAGGTTTTCCAGGCTTCATAGCAACACCATGAAATATTTGATTAACTCCAAGCTCTAATAACTCCTTATGAACATAATCAAAATCTCCCATAGACACTCCGCCGCTTATAAGAACAATATCATTCTCATCCAATGTCTTAGATAATATTTCTTTTATCTCTTTTTCATCATCATTTACTTTTCCGTAAAACTTACTATTACAGGATAAAGCTGAAGTTCTAGCAACAAGCATTGGAGCATTAGCATCGTATATCTGTCCTTCTTTTAAACTTTCTCCTATATTTGCTATTTCATTACCTGTAGATATTACAGCAGTATTTATTTTCTTTTTTACTTCTACATTATTATAACCAAATCCTGCAAGTATAGCAACATCTTTAGGTAAAAGCATTTTTTTATCTAATGCCTTATTTCCGGATTTTTTATTATTGCCTTTTTTTATTACATTATTGGTTATTTCTTTTTTAGTGAAATTAATAATTGTTTTGCCATTTTCTTTCTTCTCTTCTATCCACTCTACTCTCTGAACTGCATCGCAATTTTCAGGCAGCATAGCACCTGTCATTATTTTTATACATTCTCCGCTTTTGACTTCAATTTTATCACAAAGTCCTGCATATATAATTTTATCTTCAATTAAAACATAACTATTTTTATTTTCATCTTCTTTTTTATAAGCATATCCGTCCATAGAAGATTTACTAAAAGGAGGATCATCATTTAAAGCATAAATATCATCAACCAAAACTCTGTTATAAGAATCAAGTACTGATATTTTTTCATTACCATAATCTTCAGAATTTTTTAATACCAATTCCAAAGCTTCATTCGGATGTAAAAAGGTTCTAGCCATATAAACTCCTATTATTACTAATAAAATTACTCGCTTACAGTATCTGTCAAATAAATTTGCCAGATGCTCGTAATTTTATAAGTTATTGCTAATAAAATTACTTATTATAAATAAAAATTATTCGCTATAAATTTCTAGCAACTAAAGTTACTAGAAGCTCATAATTTTTATACTAAAGTATCTAGTAAATAAATTAATATATACCTAAACAAATATACTTTATAAAAAAATAAAGTTGTATTCTTATTTTTACATCTGGGGCTTTGCCCCAAACCCCAGTTCTTTTATTGGTATAAAAGAACCAAAAAAACTGCATTTTATAAATCCCATATTTAGGTGTATAAAATTCTAATAACTAAGATATAAATTATTAAATACTTCCATTTTTTAAAGTTTATACTTTCCGAATAATATTGTAATTTAT
>CASGDY010000205.1 GCA_949300355.1 uncultured Brachyspira sp. | reverse complement strand
AATTTATATACATAAACTTTAAAATATTATGATAACTTTATATTATTTGCTTTACTTTTAAAATACTTTTTATATAATTAATATGTAAGTTTTATAAGCAAATGGACATATTTATGAAATATACTAAAAAAATTATATTAATTCTTATAACATTATTAGTATTACTATCATGCAGCGACATGCCTACAGGAACAAGAAATCGTCTAAAACTAAAAGACAGAACAGGCAGATACTCAGTTAAAGGCAATTTTAATAAAGATATAACATTAGATTTCATAGTATTTGAATCAGGAAACATTAATTTTATAGGAAGTAAAGCAGATACAGCAAATAATCTAGGAACTTATGTACTTGGAAGCCCTGAAAGTACAAATAAAACCTTTTCTTTTGATATAAAAGAAACTATAAATGGAGTGGCTCCAAATACTTATTATATAGATTTTTTATATTCTACATTAAAATATTCTAATAATGAAATTACATTTGAAAAAACTTCAGACAGCACAAATACAAAATTTTATGAAAGAGTAGGAATATATTATAGTCAAAATAAAAACAATAAAATTACAGTATCAAAAAATAAAATAGAATGGAGTTATTTTACTGATGCATATATTGATATAGCTGATTCATATACTGAAGAAATGGTATTTACTAAAACGGTTCCATTTACAAATGCAAATAATGAAAATCATAGCTTTACTATAACATTTACTTTCACAGATAATTCAATAAAATTAAAATTTACTATAACAGATCCCGCATATACTCAATATAACAAAGAAGAAGAATATAGAATAATTTGGGAATAAAAAATTAAAAGGTCATAATTTATGATAAAAGTATCAGTTGTTTTGCCTATATATAATGTAGAAAAATATTTACCTAAATGTTTGGAAAGCATTATAAATCAAACATTAAAGGATATAGAGATAATATGCGTTAATGATTGCTCTCCCGATAACTCTGAAAACATAATAAAAGAATATGCCAAAAAAGATAATAGAATAAAACTTATAAATAATGAAAAGAATATTGGTGTAGGACTTTCAAGAAATATAGGTGTTGATTCAAGTAATGGCGAATATATTTCTTTTATAGATTCTGATGATTTTATAGAAAGTAATTATTTAGAGAGTTTATATAGTACAGCAAAAAAATATGATGCAGATATAGTTTTTACCAACAATATGTATACAGTTAATGAGAGTAAAGGATATATAAAACCTTACTATCATAATAGATTAGAAAAATGGAAAAAAGATTTTAAAGATAAATGTTTCGAAGGTATTAGCAATTTTAATGTAAGCACAAATGAAAAAGAAAATACTCCTGAATATCCATTAGTTTCAAGTGTAAATAAAATATTTAAAAAAGATTTTATTATAAATAATAATTTGAAATTTCAAAATTATATAGTAGCCGAAGACAGCGAATTCTTTTATAAATATTTAGTTTATAATCCAAAAATGTATTACAATAATAATGCTAAATATTATTATGTTCAAAGAAAGTCATCAGCAGTACATTCTATAGAAAAAGATGAGATAACTGTATCAAATGCATTATCTGTATTCAGCAATATATTTAACTTTTATAAAGAAAAAAAAGTTAATCTATTGAAAGAATCTAATTTTTATAATTTCAATTCTTTTTTATTTGTATTTAATAATTATAAAGCTGACAATAAAAATGAGTTCTATAAAAAATGCCATGAGCTAATGAAAAAATTAGATGTAGAAATAGACAGAGATAAACATGCATTTTATGCTTATAGTGTATATGTGATGAAAACTTATGATGATTATAATGTTTATTTGGAAAAGGTCGAAGCAATCAAGAAAAAAGTTTTTGATGCAGCTTGGTGGATACCTTCAATTACATTAAGAGAAAAATATAAAAAAACAAATCTCGATAAGCTTGCAAATAAAAATTGGAAATAGAAAAAGATCAAATACTTGAAAAAACATTCAATTATACTATACTAATAAAATTAAAAATAATAAAAGGTATTAAAACTGCATAATGAAAAAAGAATATAAATATAGATTGACAGAAGATGATTTTATAGATTTTCAGCTTCATTATTTGAAATCAAATTCTAATATGAATTCATCTGTAAAAAAAACTATTATAATACTTGTAGTGTTGTATATTGTAGTATTTGCATCTATGGCAATATATTTCAGAGATAATGCTTTTTTAATAGCAGTAATAGCTTTACTTGTGTCTGCTTTTTCTATTCTTCAAATATTCACATATAAAAAACGTCTTGAAAAAAAGATTGTTAAAAAAGTAAAGGAGTATGTAAGAAGCGGTAAATTGGATAAGGTTTTCGGAGATAAAGAATTAACTATATATGATAATAAAGTAATATTTAAAGAAGACAGAGGAACAAGTCAATTTAATAAAGATGAAATAATAAAAATAGATTCTACAAATAAATGCGTATTTTTTTATATAGATGAAATGTCGGCTATAATAATACCTAAACAAATATTAAACTCTGAAGATATAGATTTTCTTTTATCATATAAGAAATAAAATTTTAAATTATACTTGAAAAACTATTTATATTTATTATACTGTTTCTATTATGGTTATTTTAAAAATGAAATTAAAAGGCGATAAGATACATATCAAAGTATCAGGCGGGGACGTATTTACTATACCAAAAAACGGACTATATGAACTCGATTTATATGAGGGAATGGAACTTGAATATGATGAAATACCGCATATAAGATTCAGAGCTTTCGAGTCTGCTGCAAGAAAATCTGCTGTATCAATATTAAAACGCGGATTTATAAGCGAGGGTATGCTCAGAGAAAAACTCACAAAAAAAGGGCATAAAAAAAGATTCATAAAACATGCCGTAAACTACTGCAAAGAATATGATTTAATAGATGATAAAAGATTCGTAAAAATAGCAATTAATAGTTTAAAGCTTAAAGGCAAAAGCAAAAGACATATAATAGATTATTTAAAGAAAAATAAAGTAAAGCCAAGTTTAATAGAAAAAGCACAAAACTCTATAAGTGATAGAATAGATGATAAAGCCTTAAAAGATGCTATAAGAAAATATTATAAACTATATGAACATAAAGAGAAAAAAGAAGATTATCTTATAAAAACATTAATTCGTAAGGGCTTCAAATACGATAGAATAAAAACTTTAGTAAGAAAGTATATATACAAGAAAGAAAATTATAAAGATTAATTATTATTTGGCTGGTTCTTTTGTATAAGGAGAATGTCCCGTTGTAGTTTTATCTATCTGCTCGGCTGCCTTACCGTTTATACCCGTATATCTAGGCACATATTCCGCAGAATTAGCTGTCATATCATCTTCATATACTTGATAAAGAATGATATTTTTATTTGCATCTATAAAACCTATAGGATCATACTCATAAAACTTATATCCTAAATGATGATGTTCTATAGCCTGAAACTCTGTAGGAACAAGCTGTCCGAAAACATCATTATATTTTGTTATTTTAGCATAAGCAAATATATACTTACTGTATGTATCTATTGCTATTAAATAATTATCTAAATCAATAGCCGCTGTACCTACTAATCTAATAAAGAAAAAACGTTCTATTCTTTCAGAAGTATTATAAACTCCGTCATGCTTTACCAAAGGATTTTTGCCGTAACGATAAACTGTCATAGGACTTATGGCTATAGGAACACCTGGAAACAAAGGTGTTTCTGTAGTATTTCCGTCATCGCTTGCATTAAAACTATATTCATCATAGTAGCTTTTGGAGTTTTTTTTCCAAACTCTTCTATCATTTGGCATAAAAAAAGAGTATACAGGAACCGTTGAAGCTTTGAAGCTTATTTTCATAAAATAGTTATAAAGCTCATTTCCATTGAATTTATAATCTATTCTGTTCCAATCCTCTTTACTGTTAAAAGGATCAGTCATGTCATCAGGACTATATGAAGGCATATCTATATCCGGATAATTTTTCTGCTTTTTATTCGCATTATAATAATAATACTTAGCTCTTGAATTAAAAGGATTCATGCAGGAGCATAAAAAAGCTGCAGCAATTATTAGATATAGTATGCTCTTCATAATAGTTTTATAATTAAATATTTTATGATGCTTTTGTTATTTTTATAGGATTATTCATATCCGGCTCTGTACCAATACCAATATAAGCATTTCCGCCTGTAGCTTGACTAGGGCTGTCAAAAACTACTTTTACTTTTGTGGTACTGCCATTTATCATTTGAACATCAAATGTATATTCTGTATTTGTAGAAGTAGGATCACCTACTTTTGCAGGAAGTTTTCCCATAGTATTGAAATCTAAAGGTCCAACCATAATTTTAGTAACTTGACCTTGATCATCAAATGCAATTGTTAATTTAGTTTCTCCCATATATCCTTCATAATTTCCAACTCGTTGAGCCAAAGTTATTTTTGTAGGATTATTTGGATTCTTTTCAGCACATGATGATATAATAAATGCTGACAAAATTAAACTTAATAAAATAGCTGTTTTTTTCATTTTAAAACTCCAAAAATATAATTTTTAATTATTAAATCTTAAAATAAATTTATAAAAATTCAATACAAAAATATACAATTTTATCAAAATGTCTTTAATTTATTTTTTTTTAATATAAAAATGTATAAAATGTACAAAATTATTATAAGTATAGTAAATATTCTTTGAAATTACATATATAATTTATATTTTATAAAAATATAATATTGTAATAATTTCGATAATAAACTAGAATTTAAAAAAATGTAAGGAGTAAAGTTTATGATAAAAAAAATATTTATTTTAATAATATCAATTATTATTATATCTTG
>CASGDY010000204.1 GCA_949300355.1 uncultured Brachyspira sp. | reverse complement strand
TATATAATTATAAATTGTAATATTTTAGTTATAATTTATAATATAAAAATGTTATAAAAAATAATTTAATTTATGGAAATATGCTATGAAAACACTATCTATTATTTCAATTATATCTATCATTTTATTAGCTTCCTGTACTAAAGATTATGGAGTAAAAATTACTAAACCAGGAGCAGATTTAATACTTGCAAAAATGCAAAGCGGTAATTGGTCTGGTGCATCTGCAAATGGAAATAATCTTACTATTAGCGGAAGTACTGGCAGTCTTAATGGAAGCTACAATTTTGAAGAACCAGTATTAGGTATAGGCGGAATATATAAAGACAGTAATGGCGGATACATAATGGCTGCTCCTGCGGGAGATTCGCTTCATGTTGTAAAAATGGATGAAAATGCTAAAAAAGCAGTAGATGCTATACTTGATGTTATTGATAAAGAAGGCGGAGAAGCTATTGTTGGAAACTTAATATCTTCTATTATTGATAAAGGTGCTGATAAAATAGATTTAAGCAATTCTGAGGAAATATTAAAAGGTACTAGTTTACCTGCTGATAAAAAAGCTGAAATTGAAAATATATTAAAAAATTCTAACGGCGGATTCACTGCTGGAGAAAGTATAAAATAAATATATTGGTTTTTTATTATGAAAAAGTGTTTAATATTAATATCTGTTCTATTTTGTTTTAGTATTTATGCTTATTCTAAAGGACTTCCTCTTTCAACAGAGGTAACAGGTGAAGATTACAGTTGGATAAAAGGAAGGCAAATGATAAGCGTCAATTTAAATCCTGGCGGTGCTGTTTTTTATCCATTACTATTTAACACTGCTGTGAATAATTCTGTAAATCTAACAGGATTAGCTGGTATAAATTTGGGTGATATAAATAAATATTTTGATTATGCTGATGCTAAAGGTTCTGCTTGGTATATACCTGCTATTTCGTATTCATTATTTGTTCATAATCAAATAGCTTTGGAAACAGGAATAGGAGTCTATTCAAGCACTTATGATTTGACTATAACAAAAGAAAACGCGGGAAAATTATTAGAGGCTTTAGGACAAGGAAATTATTCCGGTGTTGTTGGTAAAGATACAACTTTCAATGCATCATTTATATTTATGCCTGTTACATTCGGTGTGAAATTTTACGGACCTAAAAGACAATTCTATAATGCATTTCGTTTTGGAATAGATGCATTCTTCTATACTGTAACTACAGATAATGGAATTACAGGTATAAAAACAGAACATACTGTTCATGATGCAGCTTTATATATTTCTTACGAGTTGGGTTGGAATATAGAATTATTCCCTACTAAAGAATGGAGAGTAAAACCAACTATAGATATAGCAATACTTGAAATAGGATATTATGTAAGACCTTGGACTCAGAATGTATATAATACTGTAACAGGAGGAGTTAGTTCTTTGACTGCAGGTTTCTCTGCATTCAATATACCTGCTTGGAGCAGTTTCCCTGATTGGGCAAAATATCTTTCTAATATAAGATTTGCATTATTTCCTAGAATAGGATTTAGTTTAAGATTTTAATGGGTTTGAATTATGAATATAAAGAAAATTATCATTTTTATATCTGTACTAATTTTTACATCAGCAAATATAGTTAATGCTCAGGATTATTTAAAGCATTCTTTAGGAATAGATTTTGGTACTACATTATTTGCTATGGGTACTATGCCGCTTATCACTGAACTAATATATAAAACTAAAGAAGGGGCAAGCGGTAAATTCTATGACGGTAAATTCGGAATAAGATTAACATATAACTATACTTATCTTCCTAAACAATCAATAGATGCTACATTAGGTTTTTATGCCTTTGATACTCATTACGGTGATTATTCTGAACCTGTTAGAGACGGTGCAGGAAATATTATAAACTCAGGTGCTATATCTAAGTTTTATAATGGAAGTACAATAGCCATACCGGCTTCTATAGGAGTAAGATTTTACTTTAACAAAAGTGATACTCCTAGCGGATTTTTTCTTCTTCCTAAAGTTGGTATGACTGCATTCATAGTTAATGGAAAAGAATTAAGAAGTGATGGAACTACAAGATATAAAACTACTTCCGTTTATGACTTCTATATATCCGGAGAAATGGGATTTAGAATAGATTTATTTTCTCAAATGGGGTCTGATTGGGAAGTTCGTCCTTTTATAGATATATCTCTGCTTGATATAGGGTATTCTTTCACACCTGGTATCAGATTAATACCGCTTCCTAGATTGGCTATAGGTATATCTTTTTAATAATTGATAATGTTTTGTAAGGTTTTTACTATGAAAAAAATTTTATTAATATCAATAATAACTTGCTTTATGAGTTCATCTTTATTTCCAATAATAGATGCATTTTATATAGCACCTAAAATTATATATAATTTTAATGATTCTGGTTTTAAAAATGATAAAAATCAGAGCATAATGAATAATTATCTTGGAGCAGGTTTTTCTACAGGTTTTGACTTTTATAGATACCAAAGAAATATACCTTTGAGATTAGAATTAGAATATACTTTCAAAGATGGTATGACAGGAAATTATCATACAGCAAATATAGTAAAACAATCTCAGCATTCTATATTAGCAGCTGCTTATTACAGCATGCATATATATCATATAAAAAAGAGCGAATTAAAAACTATTACAGCTGAAGAAATATATAGCAGAACCCCTATAATGTCTTTATATCTAGGACTTTTAATGGGTACAAAAATAAATGCAAACACTTATGACAGATGGTTTGAAGAAAATGGAAGAGTTAAAGCTACTGTAACAGTACCTAGCCCTACATTTGCTATAGGAGGTGCTGTGGGAGTTGATATATATGTTACTAGTTTCCTTAACTTGGATATAGGATACAGAATACTATATGGTTTGGATAATGTTTTATCACATGAATTTGCTATAGCAGCAAGATTCCCAATACCAGATCTTAGGAAATGATACTTATGAAAAAAATAGCTTTATTATTATTAATATTGATTGCACTTGCTTCATGCCAAACATCAACTATGATTATAATGCCGGTACAGAATGTTCAAATGCCTGCTTATCCTCCTCAAAGTTCTTTAGGAGAAAAAGGCATAATTAATTCTAACAGCTATTATAATTTAAATAATAGTTTAGGTATGAATTATGATTTATTTAATAACAGTATTTTTAATACTAATAATTTATTTAGAAAAAATTTTGTTTATTTAAAGTAAAAGGGTTGTTATATGAAACGATTAGTAATTATATTATTATTTTTTATTGTTGCCTTTTCAAATAAAAGTCTTTCTGCAGCAATTTTCTCAGGTGTTTATATAGCCCCTAAAATCAATTTTAAACATGAGGCTCTAAATAAAACAAATAGATTAGAGTTAGGAAAACTTCCTTTCCTTGAAAAAAATAATTATATAGGCGGGGGTTTTGCTGTTGGATATGATTTATTTAGAAAAACAAGATTAGTGCCTTTAAGACTTGATATTGAATATATGTTTCAGGGAGTAATCGGTAAAAAAGAAACTTGGATGCAAAGTATAATGGCTAGCATATATTATGATATAAATATATTTTTCGTAAAAAATAACGAATTAGATAATCTTACTACAAGAGCTCTTTACAGCAGAGTTCCTAATATGAGTATATATTTCGGATTATCTTTCGGAAACAGATTATATCAAATGCTTCATGTTTATGATGATATAGGAAAAGCTCTTATTACTAGAAGTTCTTTTGCATTTGGAATTAATGCAGGTTTAGTGTATAATATACTTGATTGGTTTGCCTTGGATTTGGGATATAGATATTTATTAGGCTTTGGTTTTAATGATGCTCATGAGGTGCTTCTCGGAGCTAGATTTACCATAAGATAATAATTATATTAAGAAGGTTATTATGATAAATAAAATTTTAACTTTAATCTTTATATCAATTTTGGTAATTTCATGTTCTACTAATGATAAGCATGTTATAGTATTAGCTTTCAGCAAGCAGCTTCATGCTGTACTTTATAATGATAATAGTCAGGCTACAAAAACAGCATCAAAAACATATAGACAAGAAGAGGATATAACAACTGTAACTGATTCTATAAAAGAAAAAGAAGAACGTCAAATAATAGAAAAAGAAACTGAAAAAAAAGATCTTACAAATAATAATGCCGTTGAAAAAATTGAAAAAAAACAGCCTCAAATTATAAAAGAAACTGAAGTGATAAAGAAAGATGACAATGAAATTCTTGTTACTGGAAATATAATATCTTTTGATTTTGATTCTTATGAATTGAAAAATGAATATGATGAAGGTATAGATGAAATTTATAAGTATCTAAAAAAAAATCAAAATATTAATCTAATAATAGAAGGGCATAGCGACAGCAGAGGAAATGCAAATTATAATATTCGTTTATCTGAAAACAGAGCTAAAGCTATATTTGATAAATTAGTAGATAAAGGAATAGATAAAGAAAGACTTAGATATATAGGATATGGTTCTACTCATTCATCTGAATATAATGATAAAGACAGAAAATGCCAATTCGTAATAATAAATAATTCAAATGAAGAAAAAAAATACAAAAAAGAAAATGAAACTGATATTATTAAATTAAAACAAGAATAAAATTAAAAAATTATTTTTTATTTCAAAATGCTATTAACATAAAATTTATATTTGAAGTATAGCAATTTCTATACAGTTAAAATTTATTATTTTACTATTTTCAAATAAATATTTTAGTTTATACTGAAAATTTTTAAGTTTGTCAATTTTTTAATCTATTGTATAATAACAATATGGATTTTAATTTAACAGACGAAGAAATAAAATTTTTGAAAGC
>CASGDY010000203.1 GCA_949300355.1 uncultured Brachyspira sp. | reverse complement strand
AGTAGAGATGTTTTCTTCTTCAAGCATTATTATGGATTCAAGTCAATTAGCTAAAAGTGTAATAGCTATAGTATGCGTTTCTGAGATACTTTATTTTGCTGCACCTATTCCTTGTATGCTTGCTACCGACATTCCAATAAGGATAAGAGATATTATAGTAATATGGATAGAGAGAATAATATTTTCTTTGATATTGGCAGTGCCTTTTGCATATTTATTTTTAATATAGCCTAGAGCGTAGGGAAAATAATAAGAAAAATTTTATGTATATACTGAAAATTTTTAAGTTTGTCATTTTTTTATTCAACTTTTTCCCGCCGCACGCCACAGGCGGACTTCGTCAAAGTTGCAAAAAGTGCAAGTATAAAATTAGTACTAAATCATACTAAAATTGTTTTACATGTAATATAATTTATTAAATTAAATACAAAATCTAGCCTTTCGCGAAGCGTATCCGAGCCTGTCGAGGATATAAGCTTCTTTGTGGCATACCTAAAGGTACTCCTTTCGGTCGCAAAAGAAGTGGGGGGTGGGGGCTATTCCCCACAAATAACCCAAATTTAAAATTGTATTTTTACAAAGTTAAAAATTTTTAGTATATAATAAGTGGGAGATTAATTATGAAATACTATATTATAGATTCTTTTGCTGACGAGGTTTTTAAAGGTAATCCTACAGCCGTTTGCATATTAGAAAAAAATATTTCTCATGAGCTTATGCAAAATATTGCTATGGAGAATAATATTTCAGAAACTGTTTTTACTATAAAGAATGGAAATAATTATGATGTGTATTGGTTTACTCCTAAATGCGAAATAGACTTTTGCGGACATGCCGTACTTGCTGTGGCTTATGCTATATTAAATTTTGCTGAAAAAGAATCTAATGAGGTGAGTTTAAATACAAAAGAGGGTATATTAACTATTAGAAAAAAAGATGATCTATATGAAATGGATACTCCTAATTATGATTTGAAGCCTATAGAAATTACATCAGATATAATAGAAGCAATAGGAGGAATAAAACCTTTAGAGGCTTATATAGGACGCGATATTGTATGTGTATTAGAAGATGAAAATCAGGTTATAAATGCAAAACCAAATTTAGAAATTATAAAGAAATTAGACGGACTTTTATTTCATATAACATCTGATGTAAAATATAAAGAAAATAATCAATATGACAGCATAACTAGAACTTTCGGTCCTAAATTGGATGCAGATGAAGTTGATGTATGCGGATCAGGACATTGTCATATTATACCTTTGCTTTCAAAGAAATTGAATAAAGATTATTTTACTGCATTTCAGGCTTCTCCAAGAACAGGAGTTTTATATTGCGATATTAAAAATAATAAATTAAAAATAGCCGGAAAGGCATGTTTATATTGTATTTCTGAGATTTTTATTTAAATTATAAGGAGTTATAAAATGAGTACATTACAAGAAGAAATATTTCAATCCATAACAAATATGAAGTCAAAATGTCCTTTAGTTCATAATATTACTAATTTTGTAGTTATGCAAATTACAGCTAATGCTTTGCTTGCAGTTGGAGCTTCTCCTGTGATGACATTCGAGAAAGAGGAGTTTGAAGATATGCTTTCTATTGCTTCATCGCTTGTTGTTAATATTGGAACATTGACTAAAACGTCTATTGAGGCTATGCATAAGGCTTGCGAGATAGCAAATAAAAAAAATGTTCCTTTTGTTCTTGATCCAGTAGGAGCAGGAGCTACAAAATTGAGAACTAAAACAGCTATTGATTTGATTAAAAATTATAATCCAAAAGTTGTTAGAGGAAATGCTTCTGAAATAATGGTGCTTGCCGGAGAGAGCATAAAAACTAAAGGAGTAGACAGCACAGCTAATGTTAATATGGCACTTGAGGCAGGTAAGCATTTAGCCAAAGAATATAATACAGTTGTAAGCATAAGCGGTGAAACTGATATTATAACAGACGGTAATAAAGTTTTGTATGTTAGCGGAGGTTCCCCTTTAATGCCTGTTAATACCGGTATGGGCTGTACATCTACTGCTATAACAGGTGCTATGCTTGCTGCTGCCGAGCCTTTGATTGCCGCTTCTTCAGCTATGTGCATAATGGCTTCAGCCGGTGAAAAAGCTTCAAAGAAATGTGATGGTCCTGCTAGTTTTGCTGTTGCTTTTATAGATGAGCTTTATAAACTTGATATCAATGATGCTGCCAATAGGGTAAAGGAATAAATATAAATAATAGTGGGAGTTTTTGATTAAGCAATGGGCTTGAATATTTATTTAAGTTCATTGCTTTTTCTTTTATGATTTATTTCAGTATATATCAATATTTAGAAATTATTATTATTAATCATAAATATTATTTAAACAATGGAATTAATAAAATAATTCCATTGTTTATTTTTTATTTAGTCTTTAATTTTTGATGCCATTATATTAGCTACTATTGAACCTGATATATTATGCCATACACTAAATATTGCTCCAGGTACTGTTGCTAATGCCATTGAAGCAAAATGAGTTGCAGCAAGTGAAGTTGCAAGTCCTGAGTTTTGCATTCCAACCTCTATTGATACTGCTTTACATTTAGCATTATTTAATCTGAATAATTTTCCTAATAAATAACCAAGCAAATAACCTAAACAATTATGAAGTACAACTACTATTATAACTAAATAACCAACCTGCATAAGTCTTTGAGAATTAGCAGATACAACAGCAGCTACTATTGCCACAATAGCAAGTACTGATATTAAAGGAAGTATTTCTTTTATGCTGTTTGTAAACTTATAAAAGAATTTATTTATTATAAAGCCCAAAGCTATAGGAAGTATAACAACCTGTACTATTGATACGAACATACTCACAGCATTAACATCTACCTTTTGTCCTGCATATAATAAAGTGAGTAATGGAGTTGCAAAAGGTGCAAGTATTGTTGATACAGAAGTCATACCCACAGATAAAGCCACATCGCCTTTAGCTAAGTATGTCATAACATTTGATGAAGTGCCTCCCGGACAAGTTCCTACAAGTATAACTCCTACAGCAAGTTCAGGAGGAAGTTTAAAAATAATAGAAAGCAAGAATGCAAGTAAAGGCATTATAGTAAATTGTGCTATTGCTCCTATTATTATATCTTTTGGTCTTGTGAATACTACTTTAAAATCTTCAAGCTTTAATGTAAGCCCCATACCAAACATTACTATCATAAGAAGATAGTTAACATAACTTGTTTTAATAAAGCTTACTGTTTTTGGAAAGAATAATGATACTGCTGCTACTATTAATACTATCACAGCCATATACTTACCGAAGAAATTACTTATTTGTTTTAATGTTTTCATTTTTATCATCCTTTTTATAGATTATTTTTTGTTATTATTTATTATTGTTTATTATTGAAATCTTCTAAATCTATTATAGCTTTTAATATCATATTTTTATCAACTTTATACGGACTTATATTCAAGTCTTTGCCAGCAAGAGCTACTTCCAAAGCACTATTAAGTTCTTCATCTTCTAAACTTGCTTTGTTTATTCCTATATCTTTTAAGCATGTTGGAAGAGATATTGATTTATTAAATTTGAAAATATTTTCTCTTTCTTCATATTGTTTATCCATAGTAAGAAGCAATAATATTGCGTATGAAACCAATTCACCATGAAGTAAATTATCTCCTATTCTTTTTACTTTTGTAAGTCCATGATGCATGCCATGTGCTAAAGATATATGATAATCATCTTTTGCCATTACTGAAGTTAAGCCTGTTGTATATATTATATGAAGTATTACTCTATTTAAAACATCAGTTACTTTTTTATTTTGAAAATCGTTTATAGCTTCTGAATAATATTTTAATATATCATTAGAACAGTTTTTTATTATCTCTACTGCTAAGAAATTTTTATAATTTAAATTCTCATTTCTTGTTGAGAATAATGCTTCATACTGTTTAGAAACTGCATTACCTATACCGGCTCTGAAATAATTTTCAGGTGAATTTAATATTATATCAGTATTTATAAAAGTATGCAAAGGAGGTCTTTTATCACTGAACATTTTTTTGAAGCTTCCATCATTATTATAAACAACAGAAAGACTAGTTACAGCAGCACAATTTGAAGCCAATGTTGGAAAAGTAAATATAGGCTTATTTATGGTATGTGCTAAAACTTTTGATGTATCTAATGATTTTCCTCCTCCTACAGCAAATATCATATCAGCTTCCATTACTGCTTTCTTTTCTTTAAGGAAATCAACATTTTCAAAAGTGGATTTGTCACCATAATGAAACATTCCTGTTATGGTTATATCTTTTATATTATTTAATATTGATTCTATTGATGCCTGCATTGATTTTTTACCCGATATTATAACAGCTTTTTTTCCATAATTTGAACATACATCATATATATCTTTATATGCATCGCTTCCTATACTAAAGTTAGGCAGAAATAAATTTTCTAAACTCATTTTTTTATCCTTTAATTAATATTATTTTTTATTATTGTTATTTATTTTTTATTTTGTTTATATATTTACTTTATAAAACTAGAAACAAGTTTATTTTTCAGAAATTAATTTTTAATAATCATACTTTTCTCCTTTAAAAAATTTTATTTAAAATAAATTTAGTCTAAGCTTATATCAGCTATAAACTAAACAATTTTTATCCTGGCTTAAAAGATAGATATTCAAGCAGTCTGTAATATTAATTTTTATAATGACTTTTAGATTATTAGATTAATAGTGCTTATATGATGTTATAGAATTTAAATCCTATAACATCTAAATTATTAATTATAATTATTTCAATACAGCACCAGTATTAGCAGACTGAACAAGTTTTCTATATCTTCCAAGCCAGCCTCTAATTTCTTCTAAAGGTTTAATAG
>CASGDY010000202.1 GCA_949300355.1 uncultured Brachyspira sp. | reverse complement strand
ATTGATTCAAAGTGAGTTTATGGATTTTCAGACGCACCTTTATAAATATGGTGAAATGGAGCAGTATTTAAAAGAAGTTGGATTTACTCAAGTTAAAACTTATTCTTCTTTTGAAAAGGAAATTGCAGTTAATGATCAATGTGATATGTTTTTATTTGAATGTAGTTTTTTATAATTATTATAAATAAATATTTTTTGTGAAGAAAATTATGAAGCATAAGGGAACAATACGATTAGAAAGCGAAAGATTATTATTAAGAAGATTTAAAACAGAAGATGCAAAAGACATGTATAATAATTGGGCTAGTGATGATGAAGTTACAAAATATTTAACATGGAGAACTCATGACAGTATTGATAGAACAAAAATCATTTTGACTGAATGGACTAATCAATATTGTTATAAGGATTTTTATGGGTGGGCTATTGTATTAAAAGAAAATAATTTTTTAACAGGAAGCATAGCCGTTGTTGATATGAATGATAGTATAGATATGATTAGTATTGGATACTGCATATCTAAAAAATATTGGCATAAAGGCATTACATCGGAGGCTTTATCGACATTAATAAAATTCTTTTTTGAAGAAGTAGAAGTTAATAGAATAGAAGCCAAACATAATATTAATAATCCTAATTCCGGAAAGGTAATGCTTAAATGCGGATTGAAAAAAGAAGGAGTATTAAGAAGCATTTATAAAGATAATACAGGACTTGCTGATGCTGCAATTTACTCCATATTAAAAAATGAGTATTTTAATTAAAAAAGAGTTGAGAAAAAAGTTAAATTTTTAGTTTACATAATTTTATATAAAAATAATAGGCTTTTAGAATATGATAAGAAACACAATAAAAATTATTTGCTTTATAGCTATATTTATTACATTGCTCTGGTTTTCAAGCAGAGTTTTAAGATTCAAAAATGATAATGGTATATATCAGGGCGACAGTTTTTATGAACAAAGAACTAACAGCATAGATGTTATGTTTATGGGAAGCAGCCATGTTCATTATAATGTTAATCCTGCTATACTTTACAATGAATATGGTATTGCAGCATATAATTTTACTTCAGGAAGCCAGCCTATTTGGAGTACTTATCATTATTTAGTAGAAGTATTGAAATATCAGAAGCCTAAATTAATTGCATTGGAGTCTTATATTGTAGCAGCAAGCAGAACAAATGTTGTAGATTATCAGATTGTAGCAGCCACTTATGCATTAAAATGGTCAAAGAATAGAGTTGAATCTTTAAAAGTAACAGCGGCAGAAAGGTTTGATGAGTTTATAAATCCTATGTACAGATATCATAATAGATACAAAGATTTAAAAGATGAAGATTTTCTGCCTTATGCTAATAATTATAATCATTATAAATATTTTAAAGGCTACTCTTTTCATAATAAAACATTCCCAGTAAAAAGGCCGGATATAGAAAATATTAAAGACAGTCTTCCTTTACTTGAAGAGCAGGAAACTTATTATAGAAAAATATTGGAATTAGCAAAAACAAATAATATTCCTATTGTTGTAATAGCTTCGCCTTTTCCTATGACTGATGATGAGGCAAGACATTTTAATAGAGTAGGTGAGATTGCAAAAGAATATGATGTTCCTTTTATGAATTTTAATCATTATTATGATGATTATGATTTGGATTTTTGGACAGACTATAATGATGCAGGACATTTAAATTATAAAGGCGTTCAGAAATATACTTCTTTTTTGGGTAAATATTTGAAAGATAATTTTAATTTGCCGGATAGAAGAGGCGATACAAATTATGACACTTGGGAGAAGAATGCTTTATATGAATATAATAAAGTTTATGATATGGGATTAAGAGATATAGATAATATTAATGATTATATGACAAAAATAACTAATCTTAATGACTATACTATAGTAATAAATATGCTTGGAGAATATTCTACAAATGATAATATTGTAAAAGGATTATATTCTAATTTTAATATAACAAATGAAATGTATACTAATAATGTTTCTTATGTCATAGATAAAAATAAATTAGTATTTTTTTCAATGGGGGCAACTAATTATCTTTATCATAAAGAGCTTAATAAATATAATGATTTAGTAATTGACAGCGGAAACAGAATATTGATAAGCAGAAGCAACTTAAGAAAAACTACTAACGGAGTTAACATAATAGTGTATGATAATATAACTTCAGAAGTTGTTGATTTCTTTGATTTGCCTTATACTAATGATGCTATAAGCGAAGCAATAGAAAGAGATTATTAATATTTGAAATGAATTTAATTTATAGATTTAATTAATTTTTATTAATAATAAAAATAAATAAAAAATTATTAGATTGTTTACTTTTTTGTAATTTTTATTATCATTATAAATAGAGAGAAAATTGTTATGATTAAAAAAATTTTATTAATATTTATGTCAGTTTTGGTATTTGTATCATGTTCAGCTACAGTTATGTCACCAGGTAATAATGGAGGCAATTCCGGCAGCGGTACGGAAGAAGGCGGTAATGAAGGCGGCGGCGGTACTGAAATACCAGGTATCCCTTGGACTGAAATACAACCACCTTTGTCTGTCTTAAATGATGAGGCAATTAAATATGGAATAGATATTTCTCAAGAAGATAATCTAATAAAAGAGCAAATAAAAATAAAATTAAAAGAATATAGAAACGACAAAGGTCAATATAAAGTAATATTTACAGGAAAGCCAAAAGATGATTATTTAGTTTCAGCATCTCTTACAAAATTAACATTAGAAGTTGCAAAAGATTTATCTATTAGTGATGCAATAATAGATGTTAGTAAAGTTTATTTTAATGAGAGAAAGATAAAATCTAGAATGTTTCGAGGAGGAGTTTCTTTAGGTTATTTTAATTTGAGTTTTATATTGCCGGAAAATATTATAAGGGTTATAGAAGGCAATGCATTTTCATTTTTAAATAATTATTTGAGATAGATAACAATACCTGATTCTGTTATTGGTATTGATGCTGCTGCTTTTCAGTTATCTGAGGTGCTTAACAAAATAACATTTAGTGAAAAAAGTAAACTTGAATATATAGGTGAATTAGCTTTTTCTTATTCAACAGTAAAGGAAATAGTAATACCAGCATCTGTAAAATTAATAGGAAGAAAACCATTTGGAAGTTCTTTAACCACTGTTGCTTATTTGGAAACTAAGCCTAATACCATAAGCAATAATGGAGATGTATTTGAAGATTGTGTTAGTCTTACAACTTTAATAATTCCTAATGCTGAAGATCCTTCTGATCCTGCTTGGAAAACTTTTTTAGGCGGTAATTTTAGCGAAGTAAGAAGATAGTAATATTTTATAAAAATTTATTCAAATATACTGAAAATTTTTAACTTTGTCATTTTTTTAGTCAACTTTTTCCCGCCGCAAAAAGCTGCTGCCGCAGGCACGCTTCGCGAAAGTGCAAGATATAAAATTAGTACTAAATCATACTAAAATTGTTTTGTATGTAAGATAGATTATTAATTTAAGCCAAAATATAGCCTTTTTGCTTCTTTGTGGCAACAAAAGAAGTGGGGTGCGGGGCAAAGCCCTGCATATATTTAAAATTTAAAAAAATTATTTTTGACAAAATATAGTTGTTTAGGTATATACTTTTATGATAATTATATAGTAAGCTAAATAATTTAAAAAATTTTACTTTTGAAAAATTTTTCTTATGTTTAAAGCAATATTGATATTTAAGGATGGAAAGAGTGATGATTAAAAAAATTTTATTAGTATTGGTATCAGTTTTGGTATTTGTTTCATGTTCAAATAATACTACATCTCCTGATAGCAGTAATAACGGTAATAATTCAGGAGTTACGCCTCCTACTGTAGATAAGGAAGAGGAAGAATTAATAAAAAAATACGGTATAGACATAAGTCAGGACGATGCAGTAATAAGTCAAAAAATAGAAGAAAATTTAAAGGCTTATTTTACTGAAAAGAATTCATATAGAGTAATATTAACAGGTACTCCTAAAGATTATACTCAAGATGTTAATGAGTCTTTATATACTTTAGTTTTAAAAGCAGCAGTAAAAGTTAATACTACTATGAATATAGAGCTTGATATAAAAAATATTGATTTTAAAGATAATGCTGTAAAAACAGGTATGTTTTCTGGAGTAGCTATTGAGAATTCAGAAAATATAGTTATTAGTTTTACATTTCCAAACGATAAAATAAAAACTATAGAATCAGATTCTTTTAGTTTTTTGTATAATACAAAAGAGATGATATTGCCTGATTCTGTAATTACAATAAGTGAAAATGCATTTCAATATTCACAAACTATAGAAAAATTAATTCTAGGTAAAAATATTCAATCTATAGGGGATCAGGCTTTTATTGGTATAGAATATTTAAAAGAATTAGTAATACCAGAATCTGTAAAATCAATAGGTATGGGGGCATTTGCTCAAAGTCAATTTTTAGGAAAAATAACTATACCTGCTTCATTAACATCAGTAGGGATGATGGCATTTGTAAGCTGTCCTAATTTAACTGCAGTAATTTATTATGGTACTTCTCCAAGCACCATAAATAATAATGATGCATTATCAGAATGTTTAAAACTTAAAACTTTAATAATTCCTAATGCTGAAAATGATAAAGATCCTAAATGGGGAAGTTTCTTAGGCGGTAAGTTTACTGATATAAGAAAACAATGATATTTTTATATATATTTATTATATTTTCCGTATTATTTTGATATAAAATAAAAAACATATGATAAATAACTTTACTTTTTTGATTTATTATTTACTATTATAAATAGCTTTAATATTTTATGGAGTAAATTTATGATTAAAAAAAGTTTATTAATATTAATATCATTATTTGTATTTATGTCATGTTCTAAGCCTGTTACATCTCCCAATAA
>CASGDY010000201.1 GCA_949300355.1 uncultured Brachyspira sp. | reverse complement strand
ATACTATATAATATTTTATATTTTTATATTATAGAGGATAATAATTTACATCTGCCCGCCCTTTATACTTATTATTTTATTTTGAAATTTCTGTTTTTCTCTTCTTTAATTATCTAATTAGAAATCAAAGCACCCACCCAAGTTTTATTTAAATTTGATGCTTCCCAAACCCGCACGCAGAACAAAATTTTCAATACAAGATCATTTTGAATTATAATTTAAACAATAAATAAGAGTCCGTTCACCGTGCGTTGAAGAGGTTCAAAATCTAATCAAAACTTGGGCGGGCATCCTTTTTTTCAAATGAAGCAAAATATATAAATAAGCTCTAATTTGAAATGTAGGCAGAAAACCTAAAGGGCGGGGATTTAGAGAAAAATCTTTAAATTAAGAAGTTTGTAAGTTTTTATCTTGCAATAGTATTTTTTTAATATATTATATTGTAATTAATTTAAGGTTTAATTTTTATGGCTATATTTTTATTGATAGGTGTCATGGCATTATCCGCTTCGGCGATATTCGTTAAACTGGCTAATGCCCCATCATCTATAATAGCATTTTATAGAATATTTATATCATTTTGTTTTATATCAGTTATAACCATATCAAAGAAATCTTCAAGAGAAGAACTTTTATCTATTAGTAGAAAGGAAATAATACTTTCTATAATATCAGGACTTTCTCTGGCACTTCATTACTTCTTATGGTTTCAATCATTAAGCCTTACATCTGTCGCAAGCTCTACAGTAATAGTAACATTGCAGCCATTATTCGCATTCGTAGCAGGACATTTCTTTTTTAAAGAGCAGTATTCCAAATTAGCCATTTTGGGATTTGTTATAGCAGTTATGGGTTCTGTAATAATAGGCTGGGGAGATTTTCAAATAAGCTCAAAAGCATTGCTTGGAGATTTCATAGCTTTTATATCGGCAGGACTTATAAGCACATACTTTATCATAGGACAGTATACTAGAAAAAGATTATCAGCTTTAACTTGGATTAGCTTAACTTATTTTAGCGCCTTTATATTCTTAGGGATTTTATCATATATAATGAAGATACCTTTTATAGGATATTCATTGAATACTTGGATTAATATATTAGGCATTACATTCATATCTACAATGCTAGGACAGGTAATATTTACTTGGCTTTTAAAATATTTCTCAGCAACTATAATATCTATGACTATATTAGGCGAAGCTGTAGGAACTTGCATATTGGGATATTTTATACTGCATGAAAGCATCAGTTTTAAGCAGTTTGTAGGAATAGCTGTTATATTAATAGGTATAGGTTTATTTTTATGGGAAAAGAGAAAAACTATTTCTCAATAAATTTTTGATTTAGATATTTAACAACGGAGTTTTTTATGGCAATGAAAAAAGATAATATTAATAATAATGAAGAAAAAATACATCAAAAACCTTTAATGGAAGAACTTTATAAAGAGGAATTAGAAGCCTTAAAAAATGAGGATAAAAATAGTAAGCCGAAAAATTGGAACCTATCCCCTCAGGCTGTAAGAGATTTTATATTGGGTAAAAAATTAAAAAGCGGTGTAGAAATAAAAAGAAAATTCTACGGAGATGATGCCTTAGTAGAAAGAGCAATAATAACATTAGCAGGAAACAGAGGATTAATGCTTGTAGGAGAACCGGGAACCGCTAAAACTATGCTAAGCGAATTATTATCAGCAGCTATAAGCGGAAACAGTACAGTAACTATACAGGGAACAGCAGGAACTAATGAAGATAATATAAAATACTCTTGGAATTATGCTATGCTTTTTGCTAAAGGTCCTGTAGAAGAAGCCCTTATACCTTCACCTGTTTATATAGGTATGAATGATGGAATAATAACAAGATTTGAAGAGATTACAAGATGCCCTCTTGAAATACAGGACTCGCTTATAAGTATATTGAGCGACAAAATTATGAATATTCCGGAACAGAACAGGGTACTATTTGCAAATGCCGGATTTAATATAATAGCTACTGCAAATACTAGAGATAAAGGTATTAATGAGATGAGCAGTGCCTTAAAAAGAAGATTCAATTTTGAAACAGTTGAGCCTATAAAAAACCCTAAACTCGAAGGCGAAATCATCACTAATCAATGCCAAACATTGTTAGAGCTTTCTGATATAGATATTGATATAGATTATGATGTTGTAGATATACTAGCCACTACATTTAATGAGCTTAGAAGCGGAAAAAGCTTTGAAAATGCTAAAATACAGGAATTAAACTCCGTTATGAGTACCGCCGAAGCTGTGTCAGTTTATTATCAGTCAGCACTTCATTCTTATTATTACGGCGACAAAAATATCAAAATGGATACTGTTGTAGGCAACTTAATAGGAAGCGTTGCCAAAGAAAATAAAGATGATTTACCAAAATTAAAAAACTATTTTAATAACTCTGTGAAAATAAAAGCTGAAAAATTAGGCAAACGTTGGAAAGAGTATTATGAAAGCAGAAATCTCATTAAATAGTTTTAATATTACAGTAATAATAAAAATAATACTATTAACAATATTATATTTCACAAAAATAGACATTGCAATATCAAATAAATTTTAATATATATTTATATTTTATTATTTCATATTTTAATATAAAAAACTATATACTATAACTATATTTTAATACATATATTGAAATAGTTACAGTATAAATTAGATATAAACCATCATATTTACCATAGGAAAAAATATATTATTGTTAAAATATAAAAAATTTTGTATTTTTTATAGAATTTTAAAAAAATTTTGATATAATAATATTTATATATAAAAATTTATGAGAAAATAAAAATGAAAAAGTTTTTATTAACGGTAATGGCTATTTTAACAATAGCTAGCGGATCAGTGTTTGGTATGTATGGTGCAGACAATACTTGACTGTTCTTCCTCATACATGGCAACCAGTTAAGAGCTAGAATGAACCAATTGGGTTTTGTTTTAGGTAACGGTACTATTAAAGGTACTTTCGGTTTTAAAGCTAATACTCTTATTAACGGAAGCATCTTAAATACATCATAGCTTATACTGGCAGGCTTACGGAGAAGTTTATATAAGACCTGTTCAGGATCTTGAATGGTACTTTGAAATGGATGTTAATAACGAAGTACCTAAACTTCAAGGAAACCAAACTGGTAATGGAGTACCTGTTGTATTCGGAGCTAATACTGGTATAACTTGGTATTTACCTGCTTTACAATAATAAATAATTAAATCATAAATAACTGATTTTTAATACAATGGGCTTAAAAAATATCCATTTTTTATTATAAAAACAATGATAAGCACTTATAATACAACTAATACAGATCATTATTTTATTAAAAATACACACATAATAAAATTCAAAAATTCATAAAAATAAAAAATGATAGTTATATAATTTAAGAAAATTTATCACTTTTTACAAAAAAACTATGTAAATGTGTAATTCTATGATGAATTTTTTATAAATTCCATTGAAATATATTGACATTTTATAGCTTTTTCCTATAATGAATTATAGAGGATCTTTATGGTGTCTATTGAGTTTTTAAGCAATCTCTCAATAGACACTGTCAAAAGATTATAAAAAAATTTAGGAGAAAAAAATGAAAAAAGTTTTATTGACAGCTATGGCTCTATTAACCATAGCAAGTGCATCAGCATTCGGTATGTACGGCGACAGAGATTCTTGGATTGACTTCTTAGTACATGGCAACCAATTAAGAGCTAGAATGGATCAGTTCGGATTCGTTTTAGGCAACGGTACTATTAAAGGTACTTTCGGCTTCAGATCTCAGGCTGCTTCAACTGCTTGGGGAAACATACTTACAACAGGTACTACAGGGGATGTTAATTTAACAACTACTATTTCTGCTGGTATAGGATACACTTCTGAGCCTTTCGGAATCGGTGTAGGTTATAACTATACTTTTATAAATAAGAAATTAGGCGTTCATACTCCTGTTCTTATGATCAATGCTTTAAACAACAATTTAAGAATAGCTGTTCCTATACAAATAGCTGTTTCTGATGATCCATTTAATGGTGGCTTTGATGTTGCTCATGTTCAAGGAGAAAAAGCAAAAGGCTATTTAGGTGTAAGCACTGATATCCAAATAAGATATTACACTGGAATAGATGCTTTCAATGCTATAAGATTATATGTTAAATATGGACAATCACAATTTAAAGTAGAAGGTCCTGTTACTTCCGGCGATGTTCTTGCTCAGTCAGTAGGTTTTGAAGCTAGATTCTATTTCTTAAACACTCCTGTTGGAAATGTAACTATAAATCCTTTTGTTAAAGTTGCTTATAATACTGCTTTACATGGTACAAGTACTATGGTTAGAGCAGGTGATGTTGTTTATAACTATCTTGCTAAGAAACCTAATAGTACTATTATTTGGGATCATAAAGATGCTAAATGGGAGAAAAATCCTTATGATGTAACTGCTCAGGCTGTATTAGGCATCACTGCTAACAGCGATATAGTATCTCTTTATGTTGAGCCTTCTTTAGGTTATAAAGCTGTATACGACGGAAAAGGTCAAAATTCTGCTACAGATACAGTAAAACATGGCTTAGCTTGGGGTGCTTATACAGAGCTTTATATAAGACCTACTCAAGATTTAGAATGGTACTTCGAGATGAATGTTAATAACGATAATTTCGGAGTTCAGTCACAACCTTCTAATATTCCTGTATTCTTTGAAACTACTACAGGTATAACTTGGTACTTACCTGCTTTAGGCGGTGCTCAATAATTAATTTCTATTAATTAGCAATTTACAAGAGGCTGGCTTTAATAGAGTCAGCCTCTTTTTTTATAGTATATTTGTTTTTTACTATTTAATCTTTATTTAAAAGTTATATATCAGTAACACTGTAAAAAATTATTTTTT
>CASGDY010000200.1 GCA_949300355.1 uncultured Brachyspira sp. | reverse complement strand
CTATTTATGTTATAATTTACTTATATAAGGTATAAAATTTTTTGAATATAAATATCTTTTTTATATACATTTTCAAATAAGGATTTTAGACATGATGAAAAACAAAGAAAGACTTTTATGGATATTTCTTTTAATTTTTGTAGTAGCAATTTCTTTTTTCAATTTTAAAAGTCCTTCGCTTGCAATAGCACAGCAGGGAAATGCTCAGTCTGATAATGATTTTTATTATTACAGCAGATTGTTCCAAAAAGTATTTGCAACATTACAGCAGAATTTCGTTGATACTAATAATGTAACAACAAAAAAGCTTATGTACGGTGCTATAAAAGGTATGCTTGAAGCTACTGAAGACCCATTTACATTTTTACTTGATGAGGAATTAAATACAGCATTAAATACAGAAATGTCTGGTAAATACGGCGGAGTAGGACTTTCTATTTCAAAGAATGCTGATAAAGGTTTAATGGTAGTTTCTCCTATAGAAGATGGTCCGGGTGAAAAAGCTGGTATATTATCAGGCGACATTATTACAGAGATAGACGGAAAAAGCACAAAAGATATGTCTGTTGATAATGCCGCTAATATAATGAGAGGAAAAGAAGGAAGTAAAGTAACTTTAACTATAGTAAGAGAAGGAGTTGCAGAACCTATTAAATATCCTCTTACAAGAGCAATCATAGAAATAAAAAGCGTTAAATATAAAATGGTTGATAATAATATAGGATATATAAGAATAACTACTTTCGGTGATGATACTGCTAGAGATTTAGAAAATGCTTTAATAGATCTTAAAAAACAAGGTATGAAAAAACTTATTCTTGATTTAAGAAATAATCCAGGCGGAAGACTTGATACTGCTATAAATATAGTAGAAGAATTCCTTACTGAAGGAAAAATAGTTTATACAAGAGGAAGAAGCAGAAATGAAAATCAGGATTATTATGCTTCTAAGAAAGGCGATGAATGGCTTGAAGGCGATACATTGGTTTTAGTTAATCAATACAGTGCTTCTGCTTCTGAAATACTTTCAGGTGCATTACAAGACAGCGGAAGAGCTAAACTTTTGGGTGAAACTACATTCGGAAAATTCAGTGTTCAGTATGTGCTTCCATTAGATGCTAGAGATAATACTTCTTTCAAATTCACTGTAGCACATTATTATACACCAAATGGAAGAAGACTTCATGGTAAAGGTTTAACTCCTGACTTCGTTGTGGTAGAGCCTAAACTTACAAGCACAGATATCACAGCTTTAACAGAGCTTAGAAAAGGCGGACAGATTTCTGCTTATGCTAAAAAATACCCTAATGAAAGTTCAGATGCTACTGCTTTGCCTGCTTTCAAAGAAGAGCTTAGAAAACAGAATATAATGCCTAGCGATTATTTACTTGAGCGTTTAATATATAATGAAAGAAACTTAGATAATTATAAAGAGATATATGATCTTCGTTATGATAAACAGTTGAAGGCTGCTATTGAATATTTACAAACAGGTAAAGAGCCTCCTCAAGATAAAGAAGAGCCTAGAGAAAATTGGTCAAATGAAAAAGAAGAAAATTAATAAGTTTTAATTTCTTTAATATAAAAAGGTGGTAGTATTATTAATATTATCACCTTTTTTAATTGCATAAATATGCTTTGGCATGTTTTCTAAAGTGTTTTAGTTTATTTATATAAAAAATTGTATATACTGAAAATTTTAGAGTTTGTCATTTTTTTATTGTTCTTTTTCCCGCCGCAAAAAGAACCAAAAAGTGCAAGGATAGAATTAGTACTAAATAGTACTAAAATTGTCTTGCATGTAAGATAATTTATTAAATTACAGCCTAAATGTAGCCTTTCGCCGAAGGTGGGCTGTGCCTGCTTCTCGCCGTAGTCGGGCTTCGTCTGTGGCACCACCGAGTAGGTGCCTAATCGGCAAAAGAAGTGGGGTGCTGCACTCTGTGTACTTCGTAAGGGCAAAGCCATGCATATATTTAAAATTTAAAAAAAATTATTTTTGACAAAATATAGTTGTTTAGGTATATACCATATATACCTATATTGACATTTTTATTTTGGTAATATATATTATTAAACGAGGTTTTATTTTTATGAAAAGTTGTATTATGTCATTAATTGCATATTCAAACACAACATCATAAATAATATTAAAAAATAATAAAGCTAATGCCAAATTAGTAAGTAAGTGCCCATACTTATAAAAATATAAACAATAATGGAGGTGTATAATGAAAAAACTAATTTTAATTCTATCATTTTTATTGAGTATCTTTACCATATCTTGTTCAAATAATAATAATATATTAGATGCTATAGTAAATAATGATTTAGAAGGTCTCAAAAAATTAATAAACAAAGAAAATATTAATACTGGAATAACCATAAAGGATGAGGTTTCTATATTAGATAGATCTTATGAGATTAATAAAGAAACTCCTATCATATTAGCTGTACTTAGTAGAAATAAAGATATGATAAGATATCTGCTTGATAATGGTGCTGATCCTTCTATTTATGACGGCAGAGAGAGAAATGCTTTTCTTTGGGCTTGCGGTGCAGGTAATGTTGAAATTATACAGATGTTAGTTGAACATGATCCTAATTTAGTTAATTCAAGAACCGGCAATAATGCTAATGGAATTATTATAGCAGCGGATTTTCGTAATATAGATGTATTTGAATATTTAGTAAAAGATTTAGGTCTTGATGTAAATCACATGGATGATTTAGGAGTAACTGCTCTGCTTTTATCTCGTAAAAAAGAGGCTAAAGAAAAATTAATAGAGCTTGGTGCAAAAAGATAAGAATAATAAAAAGTTAGACATAGCAGCCAGTAACTTTAGTTGCTGGCTTATATTGGCGATGCTGTAGGTAAGTCCGCTTATGGTTAGCATAGTAATAATAAAATATAGTTTATAAAAATTGTGAGCCTCTAGTAAATTTATTTGCTAGAGTTTGTTAGCGAACAATTTTTATTAGTAATAAACTGTGGCGACCAGTAGTTTGTGTGCTGTAGGTAAGCCCTCTTATGGTTGGCATAGTAATAATAAAAAATATAATTTATAAAAATTGTGAGCCTCTAGCAAATTTATTTTCTAGAGTTTTATTAGCAAACAATTTTTATTAGTAATAATAGGAACTCAAATGGTAAAAAAATATATTGTGTTAATTATTGTTGGAGTAGTTTTTATGGCGAATTCTTCTTATGGTATATCTCAAGATGAAAAGAATTTTCTGCATGCATGCCGTTATGGTCAAATGTATGTAATTGAAGAATTAATTGATAAAGTTAATATTAATGTTCAAGATGAAGAAGGATTTACTCCTTTAATGAATGCTATAACAGAAGGAGAAATAGAGATTGTTAAAATTTTATTAGAGCATAATGCAGATGTTACTAAAATAAAAGATAATAGCGGAAGAAATGCTTTTTTCTGGGCTGCTGCTTTAGATGAACTTGAAATGTTAAAACTATTTGAAAAATATAATCCTGATTTTAATACTGTAGATAATGACGGTGCTACCGCTTTATTTTATGCTAGTAAAATAGAAACTATGGATTATCTAATAAAAAACGGTATTGATGTTAATAAAAAAGATATAACTGGAAGAACTGCTTTAATACGATATTCGTTAGCATACCAAAGCCAAAATATTGTAAAGTTTTTAATTGAAAACGGCACAGATGTTAATGCTCAGGATAATGAAGGAATAACAACATTGATGTTTGCTGTTAAGGATTATAATATTGAAATAGTAAATATGTGCTTATCAGCAAATGCCAATCTTCATATAAAAGACAAAGAAGGAAAAACAGCTTTATTTTATACATTATTATATTTTTATGCTATAGATTATGGTAAAAATATGACATATAATATGTTTGGAAAAATTAATGCTGACATAAGTGAATTTATAACAGGGAATAGAAAAAAAGAACAAGAAGAAGCAACTAAAAATGTTATTAAATTTGTAAAGCTATTAACAGATAATGGTGCAGATATCAATTCACAGGATAACAAAGGAAACACTTTATTAATGTATGCTGCAACCTTTAAATATAAACCTCTTGTAGATGAGATATTAAAATTAAATCCTGATGTGAATATAAAAAATAAAGAAGGTAAAACAGCTAGTGATATAGCAAAAGAATACGGTTATAAAATAGTATAATATTGAATGTTTTATAAATTTGTAATATTTATGTTTTAATTTATATATAAGGATAAGAAAAAATTAAAACTATATATAACTAATAAAAAACTTGTGAGTGTAGTAAAAAATAAATTTTTTATATATAATAAAAAATGTAGGTAAGACACACTTATGGGGGCATAACAACAGAATAAAAAATTACAAGATTTTGAAAACTATATAACAAAAAAGTGAGCCGAGCACAGACGTGCTTATTCACTACTTTAAGGCGACCAAGTAGGCACCCTTCGGGTGACATAGCAACAGAATAAAAAATTACGAGCCTCTAGCAACTGACAAAGGAAGTTGCTAGAGCTTATTGGCGAGTAATTTTTTATATATTAACAGGAGTTATTACAATGAAAAAAATTATTTTATTTCTTTTAAGCATTAATTTTTTATGGGCATTTCCGCCTAGTGAAGCGTATTTTTCTGAACTTTTAAGCGATGATGGTAAAGTGACAAAAAATACACTTAAAGCCTATAATGTAGAAAGTTATGGTATGGTTTATTTTGATGGAGAGATTACATTAACAGGAGTTCTTGAAAGATCTGATAATTATGATATGGGAAATAATTATACTGCTTTAAGATTTTATCCTGATAATAATGTAGATCTTCCTTTTTTATATGCTTCATCTGAAATGGATTTGAAAAATCAAGGTGCTTCTAAATATGGTGATTCTTGGGATTTTAGCGGCGTTGAATTTGACAGATTGGAATTCGGTGTTTTATTAAAAAATATTAA
>CASGDY010000199.1 GCA_949300355.1 uncultured Brachyspira sp. | reverse complement strand
ATTATTATTTATTTTTTCATCTTATTTATTTTCTTACTATTGTCCGTATGATAATTATGATTATTTTATTATGAATACAGAAGGTTTAATAGAAAAACAATTACAGGAAATAATAAAATTAAAAGAGAAATATCAGCCTAAATTTCATGAATTAAAACAAAAAATTAATATAGAAAAAATAAAAATAGATATAGAAATGTGCAAAGAAAAAAGAAATCAAAAATTTATAGATGAAAGCATACAGCTAAATATAGAATATAATAAAGAATTAAAAAAAATAGCTAATGAATTTTTAAGGGAATATAATAGAATAAAAACAGAAAACTAGTATATGAATTATTATAACTTTATTCATAATATGAAAGCGGATTCAGCTCTTTCATTTCTTAAAAAACTTGATTTTGAAACATTAGAAAATAATGATTCATTCTTTTATGATTTTACTGAAAAACTAAAAAATGATAGAAGATTAAATATTAGATATAATAATATTGCAATACTTCAGTTATTAATAGATTCCTATATAGATGAATGTGCTTATAATGGGGATAATGAAAGTTTTGAAAATGTTATAGGAGGAATCAATTCAATACTGATAAAAAACAGCGGTAATATATATGCTAGAAATAAGGCAGCATTTTTATATTATACTAAATATATTTATGATTATGATGATATTTATTATGATATAGTATCAGACCATATAGAAAGAATAATTCATCATAACAATGAAATTAGTCATTTTATTTTAGCTATTTTAAATCATCTAAAATATATAATAACTAAAAATAATGAATATTTTAATAAGGCATTAGAATCTTATAAAAAGGTACTAGATATAATAGGGAGCGATATAAATTTAAGCTATAATATTTTTTCATTATATAAATCTAAATATGCAAATGCTGAAAAAGAAAATCATTTTAATATTGCTGCAGAAGAATATTTGCAAATATTAGATTTTGATAATAACAATATGTTTGCTTTAGAGCAAGTTGCAAAATTATATAAAGAAGAATTTCTTCATACTAAAAATCCTGACTATTATTTACTTTCTATAAATTATTATATAGATTTGTATTATGCCTCTAATGATATTAATATATTACTTAATGTTGGCTTTTTACACACTATTATGTTTAAGTATAGTAAATATATACAATTTTCTGATGATGCAGTTTCTGTTTTAAAAAAGATAGAAGATATTAATAATTCAAATAAGCTGTTATATAATCTTTTAGGATATATTTACAGCATAAGATACAGTTTAACGCAAAACAGTGAAGATTTTTCTTCCGCTATGAATTATTTTGATAAAGCTAAAGATTTAGATAATAATGCCTATTATTTTATAGCATATCTTTATATATTATGCTATAAAAATACAAGAGATGAATTATATTTCAATGCTTCTTTATCGGCATTTAATCATTTAGATACTGATGATATTGATATATTAAACTCTATTGCATATATTTATGAATGCAAATTTTCTATAACAAAAAATAAAGATGATTTTGATAATTCTTTATTTTATTATAATAAAGCACTTGCTATAGATTGCGATTATCTTTACACATATATTAATAGATTTGAATTATACAAATTAGCATTTTGCTATTTTGATGATGTTAACTATTTTAAATTTGTTATTAATGATTATGAAACTCTATTAAATGACGGACAATTAAATAATGATAATATATTAAATTATTATGTGAATTATAATTTAGGATGCTTTTATCATTTTTTATATTGCAATAGTTTGAAGGATAATTTTTTATGCTCTAATAATAATTTAAGAGACAATTTTTTCAATAAATCATTATTCTTTTTTAGCCGCTCAAATTCTTTTATTGCAATAAGCGATCTTTATAGACTTAAATATATTGAAGATCATAACAGCAATAAATATTTTAACTTATCTTTATCATATATAGAAAAACATTTTAATAGTTTTAGATACGATATAAAAAATTTATCGCAAAAAGCAATACTTTATTATGAAGCATACAAAATAGAAAAAGATATAAAATATTTTAATACTGCCTTAGAAAATTTTAATTATGCTTTGGAAATAAATGAATATGATAAAACATTATATTATAATTTAGCACTTCTTCATCATTTACAATTGCTTGAAAGCAGTTTTGAAAATTATCAATTAGCTGAAAAAAATTATCTTAAAGTTATTGATATTGACAGTACATATTATATAGCAAGAGAGAATTTAGGTTTTTTATATAATAATCTTTACAGCAATTACAATGTTGAAGGAATATTTAATAATAGTTTATCCTGTTTTGAAACTGTACTATATGATAACAAAAAATCATTAATATCATTAGAAGGATTGGGAGATATATACAATTTAAAAATTCATAATAATGATTTTGATAAAGAAATTAAATATGAATATATAATGAAATGTTTAGAATACTATAATGAAGCTTTGAATCTTGGTGTAGGCATAGATACTATTTATAAAAAATTGAGCAGTATTTATTTTATACTATTTAGTGAATATGATGATAAAATTATAATTAATGATTATTTCGATAAGTATATAAATCTTCTAACAGAAAATAGAATACTTGCAAATAAATATTTATTTATTTTAAATAATGTTATGTATGATATTCATAAAAATAATAAATATCTTATAAAGGCTGGTAAATGTTTAAGCAGTTTGAATATAGATATATTTTCTATAAGATTATGTATAGATTTTTTTAAACATTTATTTGATATTACAAAAAGAGTAAAGTATGCTTTATTCTCATTATTTTATTTGGAATATATAATCAATATAGAAAAAAATAATATAGACTATTATTTTGATATGGGAATGCTGCATTATAAAATATTTTTAAAAACTAAAAATTATGAATATGCTGTAAACTCTTTTCATTGCTACAGCAGAGTTTTGGATATAAATCCTAAATACCCTAAATGCAATTATAATAGAGCATTAATATTAAAACATTTATTTGAAAAGACTTCAAAAATCTATTTTATAGAAAATGCTTTTGATAATCTAGTATGTTCTGTTAAACTTGGAAATATAGAAGCCTATTCATTGATGGGAGATATATATTTACTTTTATATAAAAAACAAAAACCAGATGAGGAATATTTAGACAGAGCAATATATAATTATAATATGTCTATAGAAAATAAATATTACGGTAAAAACAATTATGAAATTTATTTTAATTTAGGAATATGCTATTATTTTAAATATAAAAAACACAGAGAAGTAAATGAGTATTTCAATAATTCTTTAGACTATTATAAAAAAGCATTGAATATAAATAAAAGAAATGTAAAGATAAGAAGATTTATTAAGTATCTTCAAATAATAAAGAAACTTCCCCATTCATCATAATCAGAAATTTTATATATACTGAAAATTTTTAAGTCTGTAATTTTTTTGTTTTTATTTTCCCACCGTACACCACAGGCGGCTTCCCTGTGGCAATACCATACCTACACTTACAGCGGACTTCGTCAGGTACTCCCTTCAGTCGCAGGCACTTCCTTCGTCGCAAAAGAACTTAATTTTCGGCACGTCTGTGTGATTCGAATGGCTAGTCCCCAAAAATAATAACAATATAAAAGCTAAAATTTAAAAAATGTAGTTATTTAAGTATATAATAAATCAATTTGATTTAAATGAATTATAGGTATATAATAGTAAACATAATATATCGGTATTAATTTTATAAGGGGTAGTAATATGAATTTTAATTTTTATATGCCTAGTAAAGTAATATTTGGATGCGGTTCATTAGAAAAACTTCATAAACAAAAATTACCAGGTAAAAAAGCATTAATAGTTACAGGCGGTACATCTGTAAAAAAATACGGATATTTAAAAAGATTGGAAGAACAATTGGATAAAGCAAATATAAATTATTGTTTATTTGATAAAATACTTCCAAATCCTATTAAAGATCATGTAATGGAAGGTGCTGCTTTAGCAAAAAAAGAAAACTGTGATTTTGTTATAGGAATAGGCGGCGGAAGCAGTATGGACTCATCAAAATCTATTGCTATAATGGCTACAAATGAAGGCGATTATTGGGATTATATATTCGGAGGCACTGGTAAAGGAAAACCTATACCAAATGATCCTCTGCCAATAGTTGCAATAACTACAACTGCAGGTACAGGAACAGAAGCAGATCCTTGGACTGTTATAACTAATGGAAATGAGAAAATAGGTTTCGGATATGAAAAAACTTACCCTTATCTTTCTATAGTAGATCCTGAACTTATGAAAACAGTTCCACCAAAACTTACAGCTTATCAAGGTTTCGATGCCCTATTCCACAGTACTGAAGGTTATATAAATAAAATTGCTAGTGAGATGAGCGACTTATTCGCTTTAAAGGCTATAGAGCTTATAGGCAAAAGTTTAGCTGATGCTGTTAAAGACGGAAACAATATGGAAGCCAGAGAGAACGTTGCTATGGCTAATACTTTATCAGGTATAGTAGAAAGTACTTCAAGCTGCACTTCTGAACATTCTATGGAGCATGCTATGAGTGCTTATTATCCTAAACTTGAACATGGTGCAGGACTTATCATTATCAGTAAAGAATATTATACAGTTATTGCTAATTCTCATGACTGCGATGAAAAAATGATAAATATGGCGAAAGCTTTAGGTAAAAAAGATGCTGATAAAGCTATGGATTTTGTTGATGCATTGGTAGAACTTCAAAAAGCATGCGGTGTTGATAATTTGAAACTTTCAGATTATGGAATGAAAAAAGAGGATTTACCTGCTATAGCTAAAAATGCTAAATTTGCTATGGGCGGATTATTTGAATGCGATCCTCATAATTTTACAGATGAAGAAGTTTTAAACGTATTAGAAAAATCTTATAGATAATTTAATATTTTAATTTTTGTAAAAATAAAGGCTATAGTATATTTTACTATAGCTTTTATTTTTGCAGTTTTTACTTACTCGTTTATAATTAATTTTAACTTACATATTGTTTATTATTAATTTTTGATAAAA
>CASGDY010000198.1 GCA_949300355.1 uncultured Brachyspira sp. | reverse complement strand
TATATATTTGTAAATAATTATATAACAATAAAAAAAATTAAATATATACTTTTTATTCATTTTGATATAAAATAAACCGCATTAAAAACTAATAGGATATAAAAATGGAACTTTTAGCACCTGCTGGAAATAAAGAAAAATTAGAAGTAGCATATCATTACGGAGCTGATGCGGCATATATAGGCGGAGCTTTATTTAATTTAAGACATCAAAGCAAAAATACAACTATAGATGAACTTGCCGAATGTGCACAATTAGCTAAAAACTTAAATAAAAAAATGTATTTAACTTTAAATGCTTTTCTTCATGAATATGATAAAAATAATTTAAAAGCATATTTAAAAGAAATACAGAATCTAAATATAGATGCATTTATAGTTTCTGATTTAGGAGTACTTGGAATAGTTAAAGAAACAATACCTGAAGCAGCTATTCATATAAGCACTCAGGCTTCTGTGACAAATAGTTATTCATGCAAAATGTATGAGAGTTTAGGAGCTAGCAGAATCATATTAGCCAGAGAACTTTCTTTAGATGAAATCAAAGAGATTAGAGCGAATACTGATTTAGAATTAGAAAGTTTTGTTCATGGTGCTGTATGTATGTCTTATTCAGGAAGATGTTTATTATCAAATTTCTTAAACAATAGAGATGCTAACGGCGGAGAATGCTCTCAGGTTTGCAGATGGAATTTCAAAACATATATAGAAGAAAAGACAAGACCCGGAGAGTTCATGGAAATTGAAGAAGGAGAAAATCACACCACAATATTAAGCAGCAGAGATTTACAAATGGCTGAATATCTTCATTTACTTCAAAAAGCCGGTATTGATTCTATAAAGATAGAAGGCAGAATGAAAAGCGTATACTATGTAGCTAATACTGTTAGAGTTTATAGAATATTATTAGATTTACTTGATAGAATAGGTTATGATTCATACCCAGAAGCAATAAAAAAAGAACCTATAGCAAGTTATTTGAAAGAGCTTGATACTATAAGCAGAAGAGAAAGCGATACAGGATTCTATTTCGGAAGAGATAATATAAAACCCACTCTCAAAGGTTATTTAAAAGGCAGAAGACTTATGGGAATGATATCAGATGACAGTGAGGAATATGCCAAAATTACAGTATACAACACTATAAAAAACGGTGATGATTTAGTATATATAGGAAAAGATTTTATAAAGCATAATGATAACAGATTTAAACTATTTATAAAAACAGAAGAAAACGAATTTGTAGAAGTAGATAATATTAGAAACATAGATAATGCCTATATAAAATCAGGAGTACATAATTTCAAGAAATACGATATTATCACTGTAGAAGAAGATTAATAAAATAAGAAGATTAAAATATGGTATTAGGTGTTGACTTCGGAAGAAAAAAAACAGGCACTGCTTTTATGGATATGGATATAAAAATTCCTTTTCCATGCCGCCTCATAGAAGAAAGCAATGCCAGAAAAGTAAAACGTGCTTTAATGGATATAATAGAAGAAAAAAATATTGATACTGTTGTTTTCGGTTTGCCTTTATCTGATGAAGGAAAAGAAAGCGAATGGTGTGCTGAAATAAGAAGATTTTCCGAGTTTCTTCTAAAAAGTGTAAAAGTTGATATTGTATTTGTTGATGAATATGGTACTTCAAAAGAGGCTGACTTTATATTAAGAGGGAAAAAGAAAAAAGTAAAAAATAAAGCTAATGATTTAATAGCGGCAGCTTTGATATTAGAAAATTATTTGAATGTTCTTAATATGAATAATAGAAATCAATAATATAACTATTTACTATTTTTATGATTAGATAGTTATATATATTAATAAAAATATAAAAAGGTAATAAAAATATGAATAATAATATAACTAAAAAATATATAACATTATCATCTATAATTGTAATTTTGATAATAATATTAATTGCAATAACTTTTATGAAAAACAGAGGATATTCATTGCCTGAATTAAAAAAAATAAATTCAAATATATCTGAAATAACTATAAAAAGAGGGGCAAATGAAACTATACAAATAAAATATAATGATAATAAATGGACTGTAAATGATAAATATAATGCTGATGATAATTTAGTAACTTCAATTACAAATGCATTAAGCACTGTACAGCCTATAGAAATAGTTTCAAGAGGAGATGATAACAGTATCTCAAAATATAAATTATCCGACGAAGAAGCATTAACAGTTATAGCATTAGACAGCTCTTCAAAAGAAGTAAGAAATATAAAATTCGGTATGAAATCAACTTTCGGAAATAGCGTATATTCTAAAATAAATAATGATAATAATATATATCTTCTTGGAAATACTTCTACAAATCCTAAAGATATATTCGATAAAACTGAAAATGACCTTATAAATAAAACTATATCTCAAGTAAAAAATGATGATATATCACAAATAACTATAGAATACAATAATAATTCATATACATTATCAAAAAATACAAATGACACTAATAATACTTGGATAAAAAATTGGAATAATAATACTGTAAAAGGAAATGATGTTTATACAAGCATATTTACTTTGTCTAATTTAATTGCTGACGGATTAATAACTAATGACAGCACAAGTAAAAATGCTTCATTATATAAAATCAATATACAGGCTTTGAATGGAAACATATCTTATGAAGTATTAAATAAACTTGAAGACAATAATTATGAGATAGTAAGCCCTAATGATAATAATAGATACTATATGACAGAGAGCTCATTTAATACATTTTTAGAAGCTGTAAATTATATAATTAATTGATTATATTATAATTGAAAATAAATAATAAAAGGGGCTTTAATAAGCTCCTTTTTTAATTCCAACTAATTCCCAAAACAAAAAATTACATAGTGAAAGATTCGCCCAAATAAACTTTACGTGCTAATGGGTTATTAATTATTTCTTCAGGTGTACCTTTTACCAATATTTGTCCGTTACCCATTATATATGCTCTGTCTGTGATTCTTAAAGTTTCGCGTACATTGTGGTCTGTAATCAGTATTCCTAATCCTTTTTCTTTTAAAGAAGCTATGATGTTCTGTATATCTATAACGGCAATAGGGTCAACTCCCGCAAAAGGTTCATCTAATAATATAAATTTTGGATTTACAGTCAATGCTCTTGCTATTTCGCATCTTCTTCTCTCACCGCCGGAAAGAGTATAACCTTTTTGCTTTCTTACATGCGTGATATTAAATTCTTCAAGAAGCATATCTGTTATATCCATTCTTTGCTTTGCAGATAATGCTCTATTATATTCCAATATGCTAAGTAAATTATCTTCAACAGACATCTTACGAAATATAGAAGCTTCTTGAGGTAAATATCCTATTCCCAAAGTAGCTCTTTGATGCATATGAAGTTTTGTAATATCAAGATCATTAAGATATACATTTCCAGCAGTTGCCGTAACGAATCCCACAGTAATATAGAAACTAGTTGTCTTTCCTGCCCCATTAGGACCTAAAAGCCCAACAACTTCACCCTGTTTTACATTATAGGAAATATCACCTATTATTTTTCTCTTTCCATAATATTTTGTAAGATTAACGGCTCTTATCTCATAAGGATTTGATTTATCATAATTAAAGAAACTCTCAGCCGTTATTGGTTCATTATTAGAGGGCATAAAATTTGTATTATCTTTTTTTTTGAAAATATCAAGAATTTTACTAAACATATACCCTCTCTTTATTTATTATTATTTATTTTTTATTGTACATTTATATCGAGTCCGCCTGAATGCTTTTCAGTATTTAAAGTATTCATAGCCTTATCAAATGTATAAAGGTTTCTGCCCTCTAAATTACCGCCGCCAAGCATTTTAATTTTTTCAATAATATCATTGAATAATTCTTCTTCTTCAAGCTGTTCTTGTATAAACCAATCTAAGAACCTAGATGTAATATAATCTTTGTTCTCCATAGCTTTTCCAACTAATTCATTTATGCATGAAGTTACATACTCTTCATGTTTTAATATAGTTTCAAATAAATGCTCTACTGAATTAAAATCGCTTTGAGGAGCCTGCATCTCGCTTATAACAGCCTGTCCGCCTACTTTATTTATGAAATCTCTAAATTTCTCAAAATGTTCTAATTCTTCTTTATAGTGTCCGTATAAAAAGCTGCTGCATCCTTTCAAACTTTTTTTATCGCACCAGCCTGCCATATTAAAATAAAGGCTAGCAGAATATAATTCTTTATTCAATTGAATATTTAATAATTTAATAGTATCCTCTTTTATTATAGACATGATAAACTCCTTTTTAATATTTTATAACCTTTAACTATTCTATAATATGTTTTAAAATTATCAATAAAAAAAATATTATATTTTTATAAAACTACTTGCCGTAGAGGCTTTCCGCACGGTATTGCTCAATCTTTAAGATAGTACAATGTAAGTGCGGCATCGTATCTTTCATTATACAATTATATTAAAAACTTTAAATACTTACTCTCCAGTTAAAAGCCCTACGCAGGTACGCTTCGCGATGGGTAAACCGCACAGTATTGCTTAACTTTTAAGATACTACAATGTACGCGACCGAAGGAAGTACCCGTAGAGCATGCGGCATCGTACCTTTCATTATACAATAAAGTATGAAAATAAAAAGTTATCGAGAATTAAAAATCAATCTTAGAAATAAAAATTAATCCAAAAATAATATGGCGATCCGAAACCGTATTACAGCTTTAGCTGAAATACGCTTATAGGTTTCGGAGAGCATAACAATAATAAAATTGTTTTGTACTCGCCGTTACCGCAGGTACGCTTCGCGACGGGCAAACCGCACGGTATCGCTCAACCTTTAAGATAGTACAATGTACGTGCGGCATCATACCTTTCATTATACAGTGAATTATAATAATAAAAGCTAAAAAATATTATAATACAATCCCATAAATAAAAGGCAAACAAATACTGCTTATTAAAAATAATTATTCTTAACATATTCATTTTTAAGTTTCTATTTATAAAATATAAAATCTTTTTGTGGATCCAGTGGGAGAAAAAGATGTAACATTTTTCCATTTCAATAAAAAA
>CASGDY010000197.1 GCA_949300355.1 uncultured Brachyspira sp. | reverse complement strand
AGAAAAAGCTAATCAAAAATTAAAAAGATATAATAATTTTTGGAATCATAAACGAATACATTCAGCTTTAAATTATGATACACCTATGTTATACTTTAAGAAATTAAGGAATACTTAAATGCAATATGTTTGGCACCCGTGCAGATTATTTTTTATTTTTTATTGATAAAAAAATATAATATAAAGATGCATTAACTATATATAAATTAATTTCTTTCTTTTCCAATATAAAATAAATCTTTTTTTGAATAACTTTTATAAAGATTCATTATCTGAAGCATTAATCCTATTTCTATACAGTTTTCATCTACATCAAATAATCCATTATGTGCTTTATATATTATTCCTTTCCTTTCATTTCTTGAACCAACATAAAAAAATGCTCCAGGCTTATTCTGAACAAAAAAAGAAAAATCTTCAGAGCCTAAAGAAGGATTTAATTCTAATACTTTATTTTCACCCAAAAACTCAAAAGCATTCTCTCTTACAATACTTGATGCATCTTTCCAATTAACAAGACTTGCAAAATAAACAGTTTCTATAAACTCAGCATCTCCGTCAAAGGAATTAGCTGCAAACTTTATAATTTTTTTTATCCTTGATTTTATCTTATCCATAATGCTTTCTTTTAAAGCTCTTATAGTACCGCTAATTTCAACATAATCGCATATTATATTTGTAGCTGTTCCTCCATGAATTGTACCCATTGTAATAACAGCACTATCCTCTGCCGGTATATTTCTGCTTATTACAGTTTGTAAATCATTTATTATTTTTGAAGCGATAACTATAGCATCTACTCCGCCTGAAGGATTAGCTCCATGACTGCTTTTTCCATAAACTTTTATTATAAAATCTAGGCAGCTAGCATTAACTATATTATCATTTATCTGTATATATCCAATATCAGCATTAGATGAAACATGAAGCCCATATATAACATTAATATTTTCTAAAGCATTCTCTTTTATCATGCGTAAAGCCCCACCTGTAGTTTCTTCTGCAGGCTGAAATATTAATCTCACATTGCAAGGCGGAATAATCTTTTCTTTATTGTCATTATTATTTGAAAATATATTTGCTATACCCATATTAATAGCTGTATGCACATCATGTCCGCAAGCATGACAAATACCTTTATTTTTAGAAGAATAATCACAATGTTTTAAATCTTCTATTGGAAGAGCATCAATATCTGCCCTAAAAGCAACAGTAAAATTTTTGTCAATACCTTCAATATCAGCTATAATGCCAGTACCTGCAACTTTTGTTCTATGCTTTATATTATGAAATGTTAAATATCAGCTATAATGCCAGTACCTGCAACTTTTGTTCTATGCTTTATATTATGAAATGTTAAATATTTAGATACTATATCCATAGTTCTAAACTCTTCATTTGATAATTCAGGATAAGAATGCATATCGCGTCTTATATTTATTAATTCTTTTTTTATACTTTTTATTTTATTTTTTATTAAATCTAATTCTTTCATAATATAACTTTTTACTAATTAATTTATTATATTGAAAAAATACCGCTTAAAAACCTACCTACTCCATCTTCTTCATTTGAAAGAGCAATATAATCAGCTTTTCTTTTTACTTCTTCTTCTGCATTAGCCATAGCAACACCAATACCGGCACATTCAATCATTTCAATATCATTCAAATTATCGCCAAAAGCAATTGTATTTTTTATATCTATACACTTTTTATTACAAATCCATCTTAAAGCATTACCTTTGCTTACATCTTTACATATTACTTCTAATAATGTTTCGCCCGAAAAACAAGAATTAACATCAAAATTAGAATCTATATCAATTTTTAATTTATTTAGAATTTCTCTATTTCCAAAAATTATTATTTTATCAAATCTGTAATCTTCAATATTCTCTATGCCTACGGTAATTTCTCTTGTTTTTTCAATTTGTATATATGATTTTATATGAAAGTCATCTCTTGATACTATATACTTTAAATCATCAAAAAAATGCAAACATACATCATATTTTTCTCCTAATTTGATAATGCCTTTTGATATATTTTCTTCCAGTCTTTTTCTGTATAAAATATTTCCATCAGCATCTATAATATTAGAGCCATTCATAACAATAGAATAATTACTATTACATAAAATATCATTATACTTTTTTACTCCATCAAATCCTCTTCCGCTTGATAATACAAGTTCTATTTTATAATCATTAATAAGTTTATTTAATATTTCTTTAGTATAATTTCCTATTTCTTTTTTATTATTAAGTAAAGTACCGTCTAAATCTGTAGCTATTAATTTTATTTGTTCTTTTGAAATATTCATAATTTATCCTAATTTAAAAATATTTTTTAAAAAATTTCCTACCCCATCTTCTTCATTTGAAAGAGTGATATAATTAGATTTTTGTTTTAATTCTTCTTCAGCATTAGCCATAGCAACACCAATACCAGCATATTCAATCATTTCAATATCATTCAAATTATCACCAAAAGCTATAATATTATCAGGGTTTATTCCTTTATTATTACAAATCCATTCTAATGATTTTCCTTTATTTCCAATTTTAGATGTTATCTCTAAAGATAATTCACCAGAAAAAGATGAATGAACATCAGTGTTTTCTGATATTTCTTTATAAAGTTCATTTAAAATATCTCTTTTACCCAAAATTAACATTTTATCAAATTTATAAGTTTCAATATGTTCAAGTCCTATAATAGGATCAATAGTCTGCTCTTTTTGCACATAAGATTTAATAGGAAAATCTTCCTTTGATACTATATATTTTCCGTTATCATAAACATGAACACACACATCATATTTTTCTGATAATTTTATTATTTTTTTAGCATAATTTTCTTCAACGGTTTGTTTATATATAACTTTTCCGCTATTATCAACTATAGAAGCTCCGTTAAAAATAATAGAATAATTATTATTTTCTAAAATTTTATTATAGCTTTTTACTCCTTCATAAGGTCTTCCGCTTGATAATATTAATTGAACATTATAATCATTAATAAGTGTTTTTAATATTTCTTGATTGAATTTTGAAATTTCTTTATTGTTATTTAGTAATGTTCCGTCCAAATCGGTAGCTATTAATTTTATTTTATCTTTTGAAATATCTGAAATATCCATTATATTATCCTTGAATATCATTTATAAATTTTGTTAATAAAATAATTTTTACATTTTATAATAAAAAATATTAATATTCAATATATTGATTTTTTATTGATTCATATTGAACACTGTAAATTATATCTTTTCACCATTAATGATAAAAAGCTGTAATCTTTATTTAAGACTACAGCTTTATTTTTTATAAGTTTATATATTTTTATTTGAAATAATTTACACCATTTTCGAATATGTTATAAATATCTTTTGTAATGATGTTTTTGTATAAATTATTTCCGTATCTTTCACTATGTCCCATTTTACCCAATACTTTTCCGTCTTCTGAAATTATACCCTCTATAGCATAAACTGAACCATTAGGATTGAATCTAAACTCATTAGTAGGCTTTGATTCTAAATTAACATATTGAGTAGCAACTTGTCCTTTTTTGATTAACTCTTTTACTGTATTTTCATCGGCGAAGAATCTTCCCTCACCATGAGAAACAGGAACAACTAATTCGCTTCCAACTGGTATATTATAAAGCCAAGGAGAATTGTTTGATACTACCTTTGTTGTTACCATTTGAGAAATATGTCTTCCTATTTTATTGAATGTAAGAGTTGGAGAGTTTTCTGTAATATTTCCTATTTTTCCATAAGGAAGTAAACCTGATTTGATTAATGCTTGGAAACCATTACATATACCTAAAACAAGTCCGTCGCGTTCTAATAATTTATGTATAGAATTTTTAATTTTTTCATTTGTAAGTATTGCAGAAATAAACTTTCCTGAACCGTCAGGCTCATCTGCAGCACTGAATCCTCCGGGAATCATAAATATCTGTGAATTATCTATTTTTTTAGACATCTCTTCAATTGATTCTTTTATGTATTCTGGTTTAATATTTCTAAATACAAAAATATCAGTATTAGCACCAGCATCAGAGAATGCTTTTTGAGTATCATATTCGCAGTTAGTACCTAAGAATGCCGCTATTAAAACATTAGGTTTAGCTGTTTTATTTTTGCATATAAATGGTGCTTCTCTTTTGTATTCAGCTAGCGGATAAGTTTCTACATCTTCATAAGTTTTATAAGGGAATACCGGAGATAATTTATCAAGCCATGATTTTTCTATTTCTTCTAAATCTACAGTTTCACCGCATACTTTTATTTTGTATTCATTTATAGTTTTTCCTATAAGTACAGCATTTTTATAATTTAATTCTTCTTTAGTTTCTACTATAAATGAAGCAGGCATTAAATTAAAGAAATAAAGCTCATCTTTTATATCAACACCTATTCTGTTACCGAAAGACATTTTTGTTATAGCTTCAGCAATGCCTCCGAATTTTATTGTATAAGCTGATAATATTTTTTTGTCTTTTATATTTTGATGTATGAATTCAAAATTTTCTTTTATTTCGCTAACATTAGGCATATAATTTTCTAGCATATTATGTTTTATTAAGTAAACATAATTATTAGATGATTTAAACTCCGGAGATATAACATCATTAGAGTTTACAGTTGATACTGCAAATGATATTAAAGTTGAAGGTACTGAGATATTATTGAAAGTACCGCTCATAGAGTCTTTACCGCCTATAGCTGGTATATCAAATTCAGTTTGTGCATATATTGTACCAAGCAATGCAGAATAAACTTTACCCCATTTTTTAGCATCATTTCCTAATTTCTCAAAATATTCTTGGAATGATAATCTTATATTTTTATAATCAGCACCTATAGAAACAAGTTTTGACATTGATTCTATTACAGAATATATACCGCCATGAAACTCTGACCATTTCATTATAGAAGGATTATAACCCCAAGATATAGCAGAGGCCGTATTTATTTCTTTGGCATTATTATCGAATATAGGTATTTTTTGAATGCTTACATCACTTGGAGTCATTTGATATTTTCCGCCGAAAGGCATTAACACAGTTGTTGCCCCTATTGATGAGTCAAACATTTCAATGAGTCCCTTTTGAGAAGCAATATTCAAATCTTCTATCATATTAAACCAATGAGAAGTTAGAGAGCATGCATTCTTTGTATTAAAAGGATTATTTTCAAAATTAATATCTTTAAGAACTGCATTAGTTTCTTGTTTAGCTCCGTTAGTGTCTAAAAACTTACGGCTTATATCTACAATCTTTTTGCCTTTCAAATACATTACAAGTCTGTTAGTATCTGTTATAGCTGCAACTTTTGTAGCTTCAATATTCTCTTCATTAGCTAATTCTATAAATGTATCTGCATCTTTACTTTCAACAACAACAGCCATTCTCTCCTGAGATTCTGATATTGCTAATTCAGTACCATTCAAACCTAAATATTTAACTGGAAGTACATCAAGATTAATGTCAATTCCGTCAGATAATTCCCCTATAGCAACGGAAACACCGCCTGCACCGAAGTCATTACATTTTTTTATTAATTTAGTAACTTCTTTATTTCTGAATAATCTCTGAATTTTTCTTTCTTCCGGAGCATTACCTTTCTGTACTTCAGCACCGCAAAGTCTTAAAGATGTATCAGTATGGCTTTTTGATGAACCTGTAGCACCGCCGCATCCGTCTCTTCCTGTTCTTCCTCCAAGCACTACAACTATATCGCCTGCTTTTGGTTTTTCTCTGCGTACATAACTAACAGGAACAGCACCTACAACAGCACCTACTTCAAGTCTTTTTGCCTTATATCCTTCATCGTATATTTCATTAACTAAACAAGTTGTAAGCCCTATTTGGTTACCATAAGAAGAATATCCTGCTGCCGCAGTTGTTGTTATTTTCTTTTGAGGAAGTTTGCCTGCTAAAGTGTCTTCCAATTTTTCTAATGGATTAGCACTTCCTGTAACTCTTATTGCCTGATATACATAGCTTCTTCCAGAAAGCGGATCTCTTATAGCTCCGCCCAAACAAGTAGAAGCTCCTCCGAAAGGTTCAATCTCTGTAGGGTGATTATGAGTTTCATTTTTAAACATCAATAAATATTTTTCTGTCTTATTTTTTCCGTTCTCATCAACAGCATCAACATCTATATAAATAGAACATGCATTTATCTCATCTGAAATTTCTAAATCTTCAAGCTTTCCTTTTTTCTTTATGTATTTAGCAGACACTGTTGCCATATCCATTAAATTAATATCTCTTTTACTGTCAACATCTTCACCGTAAAGCTCTTTTCTCATACTATAATATCTATTAATAGCATTGAGTATAACTTCTGAAAAATTACTATTATCATTTTCTAATTTTACATCAGTA
>CASGDY010000196.1 GCA_949300355.1 uncultured Brachyspira sp. | reverse complement strand
CTTGATACTGTATCAAATGCTAATATATTCATGACATTAAATCTAGTACTAAGCCTTTAAGTCTCATAACTTTATTTGCTATTGCTATATGATTCTTTTGTTCTTTCATAATTAAAGCATAAAGAGAGTCAAGTTCTTCGTTAATCTTGGCAACAACTTTGTACTGTCGGCTGCTGTACATAGATCTGCTTCTATTGAATACTGAAACTTCTCTTACTCTGTAAGCGTCTTTTATTAGTTTATCTGTTAATGCTCTTATTAAATCTCTAAATCTCTGAAAATCTTTTATATTTGCACTTCTGTCTAAAATATTCCCAGCATCGTAAATTTGTCTTTTTAATTCATCTAATTCGTATGAGTATTTTTTTATTTCTTTATCTTCTTCCAACATTGCAGCGAAGGGAGATGAAGCTACTGATACTTTCATTGATGCCTCAGGCGAAGCCATCAATATATTGTTTAAATTCATCTCTCTATTCATTCTTTCTTGAACTCTCATTACATTTCTCCGTAAAATACTTAATTATGTTAACTTTTAAAATATATTATGTTAACTTAACATGAATCATATAAAATATCAATATACTATAAATCGTATTTTTGCTATTTTGCTTTATTATTTTATTTTTTTGATTATAATAATGGGCTAAACTGAAAATTATTGAAAAAAAACTAAAAAGATTTATAATTTTTTTATGAAAAGAGAAGAAATTTTATCAAGATATAACTCAATAATTGAAAATATTGAAAGAATAAAACAAAAATACAGTATAAGCTATGATGTTAATATTGCAGCGGTAAGCAAATATTCATCATTGGACACTATAAAGGAATTTCTGTCATTAAATATAGATCTTCCGCTGGCTGAGAGTAAAGCACAGAGCTTGAGGGATAGAGCAGGGGAGATTGCAGAGATTAAAGACAATGTTAAATGGCATTTTATAGGACGCATACAGAACAATAAGGTAAAATACATAGTTAAATATGCAGATTTGATACAAAGCGTAGATTCTATTGAAACAGCCCAATATATAAGCAAGGAAGCACAAAAAAATAATAAGATACAGGATATACTTCTTCAGTTTAATATAAGCGATGAGGAACAGAAAGGCGGATTTAATACAAGCAGTTATTATAATATATACGAGAATATAAGCAGAATGGATAATATATGTATAAAAGGTCTTATGGGAATAGCAATGGACAGCGAAGATTCTTCAGTTATAGAGAAAGAGTTTGAGAGATTGCATATAATATATGAAGAAATAAATTCAAAATATAAAACTCCTTTATCCATTCTTTCTATGGGGATGTCTTCAGATTATGAACTTGCAATAAAGCATGGTTCAAATATGGTTAGAATAGGCAGCAGCTTTTTAGGTAATTCTTAAATGTTAAAAGGTTTTGTAATAAACGAGGATAAATTATGCCTTTGAATTTTGAAACTTTAGAAAAATCAATAAAAGCATTAGAAAAATCTATTAATGTATATTACAGCTATAAAGAAGATGAAAATAAAGATTTGATAGATACAATATCAGCAGGAATAATACAGAATTTTGAAATAGCTTATGAGAATAGCTGGAAATTAATAGCTAAATGGCTTGATGAAAATATTTCAGCTGATACATCGCATAAAACTACAAAAAAAGGATTATTAAAACTTGCAGGCGAATATTTTTTAATAGATGATGTAAATATGTGGATAGAATTTTATAATGCTAGGGATAATATATTGCATATATATTCTGGTACTTTATTTCATGAAGTTTTAGAGTATGCATTGAAATTTCCAAGTTATGCAGAATATCTTTTAAAGAATTTAAAGAAAATAGGTTATGGTATTAAATAATTTATTATTGATATTTTTTATTAGTAATAATAATTTATATTATAGTGTTAAATATAAAAATTGTGAGCGTATAGCAAATTTATTTGCCGAACAATTTTTATTAATAAATAATAGCGATTTAAGTTATAGGGTAGATATTATAGACTATAATAATATAAGCGAAGAGTTTAAGCAAATAATAGACATAATAATATAAGCGAAGAGTTTAAGCAAATAATAGACTCAGGCAGCGAAATAATTTATAGCAGGAGTTTTTTATAATAATGAAAGAATTAAAAGAAGATTGGCAGGAAGTCAGGCTAGGGGATGTCGTATACTTTAATCCTACAGAAAAATTAATAAAAGGTAATAATTATAAAAAAATACCTATGGATTGTTTGATTCCAAAAACTAGAAAAATAGAAAATTATGAAGTAAATACATTTAATGGAGGTTCTAAATTTAGAAATGGAGATACTTTAATGGCAAGAATTACTCCATGTTTAGAAAATGGAAAAACAGCACAAGTATCAATATTAGAAGAAAATGAAATTGCATTTGGCTCAACAGAATTTATTGTTTTAAGAGAAAAAGAAAATATTAGTGATAATAATTTTATATATTATCTTTTTAATACAGATTATATAAGAAGTACAGCAATAAAATCTATGACAGGTACATCAGGACGTCAAAGAGTTCAAGAAGATGTTTTAAAAAATACTATTATTAAACTCCCGCCATTAGAAGAACAAAAGAAAATCGCCTCTATACTCTCATCGCTTGACGATAAAATAGAACTCAATAACCGTATGAATAAAATACTAGAAGAAACGGCACAAACTATTTTTAAGGAATGGTTTATTAATTTCAACTTTCCTAATGAAAAAGGCAAACCCTATAAAAAGAGCGGCGGCAAGATGATAGAAAGCGAGCTAGGGGAGATACCGGAGGGTTGGGAAGTTACTAATTTAGATAATTTATTGAGTAAATTTACTACAGGTTTGAATCCTAGACAAAATTTTAAATTAGGTGAAGGTAATAATTATTATGTAACAATAAAAAATATGAATGATAATCAAATATATTTAGATAATAGGTGTGATAAAATTAATGATGATGCAATAATAAAAATTAATAAACGTTCAGATTTAAAAAAAAATGATTTATTGTTTTCAGGTATAGGTACTATTGGAAGAGTATATTTAATAAATAAAGATGTTACAAATTGGAATATAAGTGAATCTATATTTACTATGAGAGTTAATGATATTATAACACCGGAATATTTATATTTAAATTTATTAGATAATAGAATGCAGGAATATGCTTTAAATTTAGCTAGTGGAAGTGTACAAAAAGGCATAAGAATGGGGGATTTAAAAAAATATAAAATGATAATTCCTAAAAAAGAAATTTTAATATTATCAACTAAAATATTTAGTTCTATAATAGAAAAAGTTAATAATAATTTTGATGAAAACCAGAAACTTGCTGGAATTCGCGATAGTATTCTGCCTAAACTTATGAGCGGGGAAATTCGCATAAAATAGGAACTTTATTTTACATAAAATGCAATAATTATTTGACTTTATACAAAATAAATATACACTATATAATATATCGGAGTTTATTTATGAAGTATATATATGAGTCGGATTTTGAAGAAAATATTATAGATATGATTAAAAATCTTGGGTTTGAATATTATTCAGGCAGTGAGATACGAGAACAATTCCAATCTATGAATAGCAATAGAAATGTTGTTATTACCGAAATCTTATATAAAGCCCTTAGAAAAATTAATACTAAAGCTAATGATAAAGCCATTGATGAGGCTGTGAAATCTATTCTTGATCTTAAGGAATTAAATTATATAGATAAAAATAAAACCTTTCAAAAATATCTTTCTTTCGGAATTGAAGTTAATTATTTTGATAATGAAAATAAATCCGCTTATATAAAATTAGTTGACTATAAAAATATAGATAATAATTATTTTTGGGTTGTAAATCAGCTTTCTATTAAAGATGTTGAAGATAAAAGACCTGATGTGATAATATATTTGAATGGGCTTCCTGTTGTGGTTATGGAGCTTAAAAATCCTGTAAAAGATGATGAAACTATAGATGAGGCATATACTCAAATAAAAAATTATATGGAGAATTGGATATCTAATCTTTTTTATTATAATGCTTTTTGTGTTATCACTGACGGAGTGCATGCTGAAGTGGGTACTATAACTGCAGATAAAACAAGGTTTATAGCTTGGAAAAGAGAAAGCGAAGACATTGATGTTATAAAGAAAAATTCAGATATAAATCAGCAGTATAAAACCTTAATAAATGGAATGCTTCAAAAGGAAAGATTTTTGAATATTCTTCATTATTTTGTTTTTTATATAGAGAGCAATGAAAAAGCAAAAATAAAAATATTAGCAGCTTATCATCAGTATTTCGCTGTTAATAAAGCAGTTCAAAAGATAAAAGAAGCTTATAATAAAAAGTCAAAGAAAGCGGGTATAGTTTGGCATACCACAGGCTCTGGAAAATCTTTTACTATGCTTATGGCGGCAAAGGTTATATCTCAAAATTTGGACAATCCTACGATAGTTATAATTACAGACAGAACAGAATTGGACGATCAATTATTCAAAACATTTTCAAGTGCTATGTATACATATTTGAATGAAACGCCTAAAAAAATATATTCAAGAAAAGAGCTTATAGAAAAATTAAAGGATATTAATGCAGGCGGTATAATATTTACAACGCTTCAGAAATTTGAGCAGTATGACGAGGCATTATCGGACAGAAGCAATATTGTATTGATTGCAGATGAGGCACATCGCTCGCATGACCTTGAAAAGTCTAAAATAAAAGACGGACAAATAAAATACAATATGTCTAAATATATTAATGATGCTTTCCCAAATGCCATAAAAATAGGTTTTACAGGAACTCCTATAGAATCAGATGACAGAAACACAAAAGATGTATTCGGTGATTATATAGATTGTTATGATATGACGCAGGCGGTTGAAGATGATGTTACAGTGCCTATATATTATGAGGGTAGGGTGAATCATTTAAAACTTGATGAAGAGATGTTAAAAAAAGCTGATGAAGAATATACGATGATGCTTGAAAATAATGAAGCTACTGAGGAGGCTATAGAAAAATCTAAAAAAGAACTTTCAAAAATGGATGCTATACTCGGTGCTGATGATGTTATAGATTCTTTATGTAAAGATATAATAGCACATTATGAAAAGAGGAAAAATGTTTTAATAGGAAAGGCATTTATTGTGGCATATTCGCGTCCTATAGGAATAAAAATATATAAAAAGATATTAGAACTTAAACCTGATTGGGAGAATATGATAAAGCCCGTAATGACAACATCAAATAAAGATCCTGTAGAGTGGGGGAAAATGCTCGGAAGTAAATCGCATAGGGATAATTTAGCAAAGGAGTTTAAAGATAAAACTTCAAACTTTAAAATAGCTGTTGTTGTGAGTATGTGGCTTACAGGTTTTGATGTTCCTGAACTTGATACAATGTACATATATAAGCCTATAGCAAATCATGATCTTATGCAGACAATTTCGAGAGTTAATAGGGTTTGTGAGAATAAAGATGCAGGACTTTTAGTTGATTATATTGGTATAGCTGATAATCTTAAAAAAGCTATGAAAGATTATACTAAAAGAGATAAAGATAATTACGGCGATATGGATATAGCAAAAATGGCATTGCCTAAGTTTAAAGAAGCTCTTGAGTATATAAGAAACATTTTCAAAGATATAGATTATTCCAGCTTTTATATTTGTTCAAGCAGCGAAAGAATGGATATTATACTAAAATTATCGGATCATATATCATCGCTTGAAGAATCAGGTAAGAATGATTTTTTTGATAAGGCTGTACAATTAATGAAGGCTGAAAAATTATGCAGAAGTATAATAACAAGAGAAGAATCTGTTGAAACGGCATTATATGAGTCTGTTAAAGTTATAATAAATAAAATTGAAAATCATCAAAAACTATCAATAAAAGATATTAATCAAAGAATAAATAAAATACTTGAAAACAGCATACAAAGCGAAGGTATTATGAATATATTTGAAGGCAATGAAGATTCTAAAGAGTTTTCATTGTTTGATAAAAAATATTTAAAATCAATAGCAAATATGAAGTATAAAAATATAGCATTGGAAGTATTGAATAAATTATTGAATGATAAAATAAAGGTCACTTTAAAAGTAAACATAATACAATCCGGAATATTTTCTGACAGAATTAAAAAGATAATGGAAAGATACAATAATAATGCTATAGATAATATTGAGGTTATAGATGAGCTTTTGAATCTTTCTGATGATTTGGATAATATAGAAAAAGAGGCAAATGATTTAGGGCTTACAAATGAAGAAAAGGCTATGTATGATGCTATGCTTAGTCCTATAAATACAAACTATAATAAGGAAGAAATTAAAACAATGGCTAAAGAATTGGCTGTTATAATAGAAAAGAATTCTGAAGATATAGATTGGCAAAGTAAGGAATCCACAAGATCCAAAATGAAAATGGATATAAAGAGATTTTTGAAAATGCATAAATATCCTAAGGAGTTTGAAAATACAGCCTTGGATAATATATTAAGACAGGCAGAGAATTACGAGATATTAAAGTATAGCTAATAAGGTATAGTATTATGGGTAAATTTCAATAATTAAAGCATATATATAAATGTATACAAAATACTAAAAATACTGTTAATTTACAAGCTATAATATACAAGACTATAATATATATAATTATTATATGATTTTGATTATAAATTAAAACTTATAAGTATACGAATATTACGGATATTATTTTTGATAGAGTTTTTATATAGAAGATAGTATATTTATTTTTTAGTGTATGTATAGTTTAATCTGTAATAAGTTTGTAATATAGTATAGCTATTATTATAGATATTAATAATAGATACATAGGAATAGTAATATAGTTATAAAGAGTTATATATAATGTAATAGTATAACTTATCAAAATAATCAAAGAGTTATATATACAATAATAAATACCCCGAAAAAAACAATAAATTTATATTCCGATAATGTGTATTATGTTAACTTATACATGTTATTTTTTTATATATGTTTGGGCTTAAATATATATAGTTTAGTTATATTTTTATTAGTTATAAGTTATATTAAATTATATAGAAGTTTACTTATAGCAGATATTATGTAGAATTTTATACATAAAGCAGCTGCAATTTTTATTAGCAATAATTTGAACTTTTTTATAATTTATAGTA